>NZ_RHOE01000077.1 GCF_003946385.1 Loigolactobacillus zhaoyuanensis | reverse complement strand
TAGCGCATAAGTTACTACGTATTGTTTATGCCATGATTGATACTGGACAAACTTATCAGGAACTAAAAAAATCAGAGCGCTCGCAACAGGCTCTGATCTCAACTAATAATTGAATCCGATAACAACCTGAGTATACAAATTTTTTTGTGTTTTGGCTACCCTTTTATTTTGTATACTCATTTTTTAATTCTTTTCATAAAAAAAAGACGTGTCCGCGAATTTTTCATCGCGCCACGTCATTTTTTAATAATTACGGTTAAGCAATTGTTTAGTTAAATGGATCAAATCAGTTTGTGCTGTGCCAGCGGGTAGTTTCTGAATAGCGCTCAAAGCTTCTTCAGTATACTTAGCCGCCAAGTTTTGGGCTGCGGTAACGCCACCGGCAGCAACGACTAATTGGCGCACTTGTTCGCAATCGGCGTCGGTCATTGCCGCACGTTTTTTGAGCAGAGTTAATAATTCTGGATCAGCATCTTGTAGGGCAAAGACCAACGGTGCCGAGTAAACGCCTTGGCGCACATCCTCCAACACGGGCTTGCCTAAAATCGTGCTGCTTTGCTGATAATCAAGAATATCATCAACGATTTGAAAGGCCGTTCCGATCGCCATCCCAATTTGTTCACTTTGTTTAGCAAAGCTTTGGCTACTACCACTTTCGTAAGCGCCAATGAAGCACGCCGTACTAAACAGTTGTGCAGTTTTACCTTTGATTTGGAGTAAATAATCATCCAAACTCATCGATAATTGGTAGCGCATCTTCATTTGGTGGATCTCACCATTGAGGATCTTCTCCATGCTACGGGAATTAACCTGAATGCTCCGCAGATCACTGGTGTAGTGCGCCAATAATTTGAAACAAACGACGAATAGATAATCACCGGCGTAAACAGCGGTATCTTTGCCGAACTGTGCTTGGATCGTAGGCTGATTGCGCCGTAAATTAGCTTCATCAACTATATCATCATGGATCAGCGTTGCGGTATGCAAAGTTTCAACTGCCGCCGCCAACGCAATCATTTTTTTGCGGTCAGTTTGCTTAAATTGCGAAAATAATAGGCAATAAGCTGGTCGCAGTAATTTACCGCCAGCGTGGATCATGTCAATGATTGCATTGGTTACTTTAGGATCTTCTGTTTTAATATTTTGTTTGATCAAAGTCAGTGTGGCGTTTAATTCTGGTGCTAGTTGCGGATATTGCTGCCACATTGCATTAATTTTTGTCATAATGCGACTCCTTTTGCAAATGTCTCAAATGTCGTTGGCGTTTTTTTTGCGTCTGTATCTGGCTATAATTAGTCCTTAAGTAATTTAATGTGCGTACGTGCTCAAACAAATAATTAGCCGCGATGCCGATTGCGCTACCGGCTAGAATACCGATAAAGGATAAGATGGGTAAATAGAGCATTACGGTCCAACTCTGGGCAATAAAACTAGCGACTAGTAATTGCCCAACGTTATGCAGAACACCGCCGGCTGCGGAAATGCCGATAATACTAACCCGGTTAGGGCCTAATTGTTTGATTAATAGCATGCCAAAATAACTTAATAAGGCGCCACCAGCAGAATAAAGGAAGGTGGACAAGGTGCCGCCTAATAAAGCGGTCAGAATCAACCGCATCCATAATAATAAAAAGCTATCACTGAACGACATTGTAAAAAGGGCCACAATGGTGATCAGATTGGCTAAGCCTAATTTTGCGCCAGGTGCAAAGGCAAAGGGGAAGGGGATCATGCGTTCCAACAGACCAATAACAACCCCTTGGGCCACCAATAAAGCAATAAAAACATATTTTTGAATTTTAGGTTGGGTCATTATTTCTCCCTCATTCGGTGACCATCCCACCCTGGGTTTGGGAGCCGTGGTTAACCTTAATTTCAATTAATAATTTATGGGGTAAGCAGACGATCGTTTGCCCGGGTTTAGAGATCCAGCCACGGCGGACGCAAACTTGATCACGACAATTGGCGTCAACGATTGCGATTCGATCGTTTTTGATCTCAACCACGTTGTAGTCACCATCTGGCGCCCGGTAACGATATTTAGTTGAGCCTTTATGTCCAGTCAGCTTGATCGAGTATAATTTCTTACCGTCATGACTAATTATGGCGGTGCGTACTTGCTTAGTTTGCGCTTGATTTGCGGGCGTAACTTGATTTTTTTCGTGCAAGGCAAAAATAGCTAGTGGGGTGAACGAGCCGATTATCAAAAGGAGCACAATAATCACATCCCAAGGTCGAATCATTTTCAAATACTTATTCTTAGCCAAAGGTCGGACTCCATTCTATTGCCGATTTGCTCTGAAAAAAAGAAATGGCTCTGGGTAAGTCACCCCAGAACCATCCCGTTAAAGATTTAACTGTAATTGTTAGTGATTACCGTAAATTGATTTAAGATCGCCATACCACCAGTGTCCGAGATGCTTTTGCAGCCACGGCACGACCCAGAAATCGAGACCAAATGCACGGCCGGAACCGTTCATTAATGCTAGTGCCATGAATGGCATCCACATGTTGACCCAGTAGAACATACCAGATAAGCAGAAAACAACCACTAAACCAATTGTGACTGCGTTCGCTAACCAAGTGAACAAGCCGAATAAAATACATAAAGCCAAACCAATTTCAACAATGGTCATAAATTCTTGCATGAAAAGTGCTGTTTCTTTATTTGGAATAAAGAATTTCGTGACACTTTCATACCATTTTGGTAGATGCTTGAAGATCATCATTGGTTGTTTGCCATAATCGTAAGATAGACTGAAAAATTCGTTAGTTGGTGTCGTTGAGGCAGTTTCAACAGCTTTCTTTGCTGTGCCGGCTGCTTCAGAAGCACCACTAGTGGTTACTTTAGGGTAGAGCCAAGTGAATGGCAAACGTAACTTGCCGTTAAACCAAGAACCGCTACCTTGAACCTTAGTCCAACAATCGACTAACCACATTGATGCGTAGAAGATACGCGCTGGGACACTCCATAAAACATTACCGTAACGAGATAGGTGACCCCAGAAAGGATTACGACCATGACGATTACGGAAGAATTCATGCATACTATATTGGAAAATATAGTAACCAGCAAATGTGGTGAAGAAATACAAAAGATTGATCATATGCTTCATGATCGTACCGAACCAACCACTTAAATGGATACTACCGAAAACATTTGCAACACTGTAATGGGAACCGATAGAAACCACAAAACCAGAATAACTGCTTTTAAGTGGTTTAGGTGTGGTGCCATTAATGGTAGCCACAATATGCTCTGCTGCTGCAGCGCCTGTTTGTTCTGCAGCTTCGACGATTTGTGGCGTACCGCGATCGCCTTCATTTGTATTTAATGAAAGGTCACCGGCAACATAGGTATTTGGATATTGGTTAGATTGCATAAATTCATTGGTGATTAAACGGCCAGCACGACCTTGTTCCATATCGAAATCACTAGTATCAGTATTGGCCTTTAAGCCTGCAGTCCAGATAACTGTGTTGGTCGGTACATGGGAACCGTCCTTCAAAGTCATATAATCTGGGCCAACCTCAGTGATCGGTGTGGCTGTGCGAACATCAACGCCTTGTTTTCTCATGAAGCGTAAAGCTAAATCAGCATCTTTACGATCTAACATATTAAGGATCGTAGGGACAGCTTCATCAAGGATCAATGTGATCTCGCTAGGATCGATTTTATTTTCTTTAGCTAAAATTGGACGCCAATCAATCATTTCACCGATGGTTTCAACACCAGTAAAACCACCACCAACAACGACAAAAGTCAACATCGCTTTACGCTTGGCTGGATCATGTTCCACGGCAGCGGCAGCAACAGTCGCCTTAATGTGTTCCTTGATCTTGACTGCATCTTCCATCGACCATAAACTAAAACCATGTTCTTTAACGCCTGGTGTGCCGAAGTCATTGGATTCAGCACCCATTGCTAGAACTAAATAGTCATAATTGTAACGGCCATGTGCAGTAGTAACCACATTTTTATCGTGGTCGACCTTAGTGACATCATCAGTAACAAGTTCGACGTTCTTCTTATGTGCGAACAAACGACCTAAGTCATATTGGACGGCTTCTAACGGTACACGATCAGTTGCGACTTCATGCAATTCAGTCATGTAAGTCATGTAAGAATGACGATCGATCAACGTAATGTGAACGTCATGATTCTTTTTGAATCGTTTTGCTAAGCGTCTTGTAGCAGCGACGCCGGCAAAGCCAGCCCCAACCACTACAATATTTTTCTCAGCCATAAATGAACACCCCTTAATAATTGCAGTAGAATAAAAATTTCACAATCAACGTAGAGTTGAAAAAATTGAAAACTCTATATCAGGTAAATTATACAGAATAGAAACCGCTTTGTCTATCCGTATATCTAAAAGAAGTTAAAATAAATTCAAAAAAAAGACACAAAAAATATATGAACGACAATATAGCTCAATATATAGTACTTTTGGGGATCGTTTAGCGACGATCAAACAAAGTTAATGAGAAAAAATAATCTTTTTTAACGCGGAAGTACATTATTGATTTAAATGTTATTTCAACTGCCTGATTAGCTGTTGTAGCGGAGTCAACGATATATATTGATAATAATGCGAATTATTTTTAATGGAAAAATCGTCAACAATTAACCGCTTTCTAATGTAAGTCGACTTAGACTTGATTATGCCTAAAAATGTAATATACTTAACTGTGTGAAGTTAAACACAAATTACACAGGTGGGGGAATACATCATGAAATTAAACAAAATCGTCACAAGTTTTTCAGTTGTTGCAATGTCAGCTTTGACGTTGGCTTCAGCTATGCCAGTCCAGGCTGCTGATTCTTCAAGCTCATCAGCTGAATCAAGCTCAGTTACAGAAAAGAAAGTCACTGCTGGTAAAACAATGAAGGCCGGTACTTATAAATTAGAAGAGAAAAACTTTAGCCATGGTTATAAAGTCAAGATGTCAATGACTGTTGATAAAGATGGTAAGGTCACTGCTACTACTTATGATTATGTTGATAAAGATGGCAAGTCCAAGACTCAAGATGCTGACTATGAAAAGTCAATGAAGGCTAAGAGTGGCGTGGGCCCAGCTGAATATATTCCACAATTGAATGATTCCTTTAAGCAAAATGGTTCTGATACAGAAGCGATCGCAGTTGTTTCTGGCGCTACGGAATCATCTAACGACTTTAAGAATTATGCACAACAATTAGTCCAAGCAGCTCAAGCAGGCAAGACTAAAACGATCATGGTCAATAATGGCAAGAAAATGAAGAACGGTACTTATAAATTAGCTGAACAAAATTATTCACATGGTTACAAGATGACAATGGCTGTTACCGTTAAAAATGGTAAGATCACTAAGTCGAACATGGATTATGTGAATAAGAATGGTAAGTCAAAGACCAAGGATGCGGCTTACGAGAAACAAATGAAATCTAAGAGCGGCGTTGGCCCTAAGGAATATATCCCTGACTTAAATAAAGATTTGAAGGGTAAGTCAGCAACGACTTATCAAAATGTTAAGGTTGTTTCTGGTGCAACAGAATCATCTAACACCTTTAAGTTATATTCAGCACAGTTAGTTAATGCAGCCCAAAACGGCAGCAAAGGTACTATTAAGATCAGCAACTACGTTTACGCTGAATAAGCCACTATTGTAGGTTGTGATTTCGATTAAGTATCCATAGAATAGGGATGTGGCAAATTTTGCTACGTTCCTATTCTTATTTTTTACTAGCGATCAGCTTGAAAAGACGTTCATAGTAGCGCTAGATCAGTTTTAAGGTATAACCCAAAGAAGGAGAAATAAATGACAAAAGATGCAGCCACAAAGCCACTGACGTTTAAATTATTTCTAGAATTTATTCGTTTAAACGCCAAAACTGCCAGTGCCATTCCATTTATACTTGGTTTATTATATGCGAGCTATTATTTTAAAAGTGTGGATTGGCTTAATTCGTTGATCTACTTTGTTGCTCAGATGGCGATCGCTTTCTTTGTGACTGGTTTTAACAACGTTCAAGATTATAAGTTAGCCATCGATCAGCACTATCGCGATACTTATAACATTATTGGGCGCGAACATTTATCACCACGACGAATGTTGAATCTAATGCTCGCTTTTCTAGTTCTAGCCTGTAGTTTAGGTTTAGTCTTAGTTTGGCGGACTAATTTACTGCTATTATTTATGGGTGGTGCGGGTATTTTCATCACTATTTTTTATACGTATGGCCCAATTCCATTTTCTCGCTTTCCCTTAGGTGAAATTCTTTCTGGGGTAGCGGAAGGCTTTGGCGTGTTTTTTATCACAATTTACGTCAATGTGGCGCCGCAACAATTACTCGGTTTGTTTTTTGATTGGCCACGGTTTATGGTGACCGGTAATTTGGTCACCATATTGATTTTAATATTAGTTGGGTTACCGAATATTTTTACAGTGGGTAACCTGATGTTTGCTGATAACATGTCGGATCTACAACAGGATATTCGCAATCAACGATTTACCTTGCCATATTATTTAGGCATTAAACACGCTTTGACGGTTTATACCTGGGTGCTTTATCTTTGTTTTGTTAGTGTCACTGCTGGGGTCATCCTACGAGTATTACCGCCAGAGAGTTTGCTCGTTTGGCTGACCTTACCCAAGCTACGGAAAAATATTCGGATCTTCAAACAGCGGCAGATCAAAGAAAGTACGTTTGAAACCGCGATCCAAAATTTAATGCTTTTCCAAGGGGTGCAAATTGTGGCATTACTGTTGGCTATTTTACGTACGCAGGTATTCAGCTGATTTGACGACAGGCGGGTGCGCATGCTAAAGTTATGAACGTAAAGTAAAGGGGTGCAATCAATGTCAAGTGTTAAAGTTAGTTTAGCTTGCACTGTTTGCGGTGCGCGTAACTACATGGTACGTGTTAACGCCCAACATACGCAGCGTTTAACCTTAAATAAATATTGTAAACATTGTCAGCGTGAAACCTGTCACCAAGAAACGAGGTAAATAATTTAATGCGATTATTTCATTATTTAGGTGCTGTTCGCCAAGAAATGCGCGCGACTACTTGGCCGACACGCAAAGAATTACGCCATGATACAAGTACCGTTGTCTGGCTATCACTATTGTTTGCCGCTTATTTTGCAATTATCGATAACGGCATTCAATGGATTCTTAATCTGTTCATTTTCAAATAATTAGCGTGTGTCTAGACGCTTTTTCTGGTATACTTTTATCAGGGACGAAAACTTCGCGTGGCGGAGTTTTTTTATTTATCATTAATTTAAACTAAGGTCAGGTAATGACTACAAGCAGGTAAAGGAGCAACAAAAATGGAAACTGAATCAGCACAAAAACAATGGTATGTTTTGCATACTTACTCAGGTTATGAAAACAAAGTTAAAGGAAATTTAGAGTCACGTGCGCAATCAATGGGCATGGAAGATAACATTTTTCGCGTTGTCGTTCCCGAACAAGAATCACGGGAGATCAAAGATGGCAAAGAAAAAATATCAATGCAAAAAGAATTCCCTGGCTATGTTTTAGTCGAAATGATCATGACTGACCAAGCGTGGTTTATTGTGCGTAACACACCAGGGGTCACTGGTTTTGTTGGTAGCCACGGTGCTGGTAGTAAGCCAGCACCACTTTTGCCTGAGGAAGTTGAACGGATCTTACGTCAATTAGGGATGAGTGCGCGCCACACTAATGCTGATTTCAACGTTGACGATACTGTAACGATCATCGATGGCGCTTTTTCTGGCTTATCCGGTAAAGTAACTGAAGTTGATGCTGAAAAGCTAAAATTAAAAGTTAACATTGATATGTTTGGTCGCGAAACTAGTACCGAATTGGATTACGATCAAGTTGACGAATTGTAAAAAGATATCGTAGTAGGACTGCCGCGTACAAGTGGCGGTTCTTTTTTGATCACCGAAAGTGACTTGCTTCTCGTAAACGAGCATGCTATACTATTCGGGTGCGAATTTCGCACCGTGGCACATGGGTGTCGCGTTAAGTGGGAGGTCAAAATTAACTTGGCCAAATTACCACATCACGGACTTAAGGAGGTTTTGTCTCGTGGCAAAAAATGTTGTAAATGTCGTTAAGTTACAAATCCCTGCCGGTAAAGCAACTCCAGCTCCACCAGTTGGCCCAGCATTAGGGCAAGCAGGTATTAATATCATGGGCTTCACTAAGGAATTTAACGCACGCACTGCTGATCAAGCAGGCATGTTAATTCCAGTTGTGATCAGTGTTTATGAAGATCGTTCATTCGATTTCGTAACTAAGACCCCACCTGCTGCAGTTTTACTCAAAAAAGCTGCTGGTGTTGAACACGGTTCTGGCGAACCAAACACGAAAAAAGTTGCTACTGTAAGCAGTGACCAAGTACGTCAAATCGCTGAAACTAAAATGCAAGACCTAAACGCTGCAGACGTTGAAGCTGCAATGCGCATGGTTGAAGGTACTGCACGCTCAATGGGCTTCACAGTCGAAGGCTAATAACGCGCACGGATTTTCAATGAAAATTGTCTAATCAAGTGGGAGGAATTGCTTCCTGTGACCACATTTGCAAGGAGGAAAAACACAAATGGCTAAAAAGAGTAAAAAGTACGAAGCAGCTTTCAAGCAAGTTGACGCTGATAAAAAATACAGTGTTGACGAAGCGGTTGCTTTGGTTAAAAAAGTCGATTTCGCAAAATTCGATGCAACGGTTGAAGTTGCTTATAACTTAAACGTTGATCCTAAACAAGCAGACCAACAGATCCGTGGGGCAGTTGTTTTGCCAAACGGTACTGGTAAGACACAAAAAGTGATCGTTTTTGCTCAAGGCCCACAAGCTGAAGAAGCAAAAGCTGCCGGTGCTGACATTGTCGGTGCTGAAGACTTAGTACAAAAAATCCAAGATGGCTGGTTGGACTTCGATGTTGCTGTTGCTACACCACCTATGATGGCCCAAGTAGGTCGTTTAGGTCGTGTCTTAGGTCCTAAAGGCTTAATGCCTAACCCTAAGACAGGCACAGTAACAATGGATGTTACTAAAGCTGTTAATGATATCAAAGCAGGTCAAGTTGCTTACCGTGTTGACAAGGCTGGTATTGTCCATGCCCCAATCGGTAAAGTATCATTTGATGATGCTAAATTAGTTGAAAACTTCCAGACGATGCAAGATACAATTACTAAAGCTCGTCCAGCTTCAACTAAAGGAACTTATATCCAAAGCTTAACGGTTACTTCAACCTTTGGCCCTGGTGTTAAAGTTGATATTGCTTCTTTCTAAGTTGCAATTAAGGAACACAGTCAGTTAACGCTGGCTGTGTTTTTTTATTCCCTTGAATTGTCAAATTAAGTGCAATTTTTGATTATGATAGATCTCATATGGTGTTTTCCAATTTAAACATTTCCGTGGCCTTTTATTCAGCCGATCAACGAATTCTAAAATGACGGTATCCGAAATTGGATCCATATCCTGATTTTTAG
>NZ_RHOE01000076.1 GCF_003946385.1 Loigolactobacillus zhaoyuanensis | reverse complement strand
CTGACTGTGGTATTCTGTTCTTGCATCAAGACAATAACCTCTTTCATTGTTTGTGTAGGAACATCAATGATAACAGAGATTTGTCTTGGTGTTTTTTATTTTATCAATTAGCTAAAAGTATTTGGCTAACTTGATTATAAAACGCGCGACTAAAAAAAAGCCACCATTAGCGGCGACTAAATTAAGTAAGTCAGGTTGTTTATTTCAAATGCAAACGTAAGTTCCCGTAACCGACTTTCTATGTTATAGTGAACACAGGTCGTAGATGACGCGGCGTGACGCTGAATTTGCCTAGCAAGTCCTAAGCTGCAGACGGCTTGACCTGTGCGGCTAGTATTAATGTGTCTGCGTGGCCGTTTGCCAATGTTTAGCGGTAAATTCTTCGCGGCTAGCAATTTCTGCAGTAAAGCGTTCTGGGTAGCGTTTATAGTAATCCTGATGTTCTGCTTCTGCCGGGTAGAATGGCTGGACCGCCTCGATCTGGGTGACGATCGGGGCATCAAAACGTCCACTAGCCGCTAATTGCTGGCGGGAAGCTTCAGCTAATTGGCGTTCCTGGTCATTTTGCACAAAAATAACGGGCCGATAATTATCGCCACGATCTTGGAATTGACCCATGGCGTCGGTAGGGTCGGTTTGTTGCCAATAAAGGTCGAGCAACTGCTGATAAGTGATGATCGCCGGATCGTAAGTAATCGCGATCGCTTCTGTGTGGCCAGTGGTGTGAGCTTTGACCTGCTCATAAGTTGGATTTGCCACATGGCCGCCGGTGTAGCCAGAAACGACGCTAACGATTCCCGGCGTTTCATCAAACGGCTGTACCATGCACCAGAAACAGCCACCAGCAAAAATTGCAATTTTATTTTGACTCATATTCAACAGCTCCTATGTTAAAGATTTTGATTTCGTGTGGCTTATTTGTTACGCGGTAACGACAAAAAAAGCGTCCTGCTCCGTTATTCACGAAAAAGGACGCTTGCGCGCGGTACCACCTTAATTACAATTTTAGAAATTGCCACTTAGTCACTTCTGCTTTAAGCAAAAATGTGCTGCGCTAACAGGCAGCTAACCGTTGTCACGCTCAGTTTGCGCGACCCGCTCTGAGGCCATTTTCCTTGATTTTGTCGTGGCATCTTTTCAGCTGATCGATGCTCTCTAAACACGCGCCATCTCGTACTTTCCTCTTCAATGCGTTTTTAAGATTACTTCATATTTTAGCGCGCTGTAAAAATAAGTCAAGCAGCTTTACTCATAATGGTTATTTCTGAACTTTGACTGTAAGCAGAGTTGATCAGACAGACAAAGTTCAGAAAGAACCCTCATAGTGACGGTTGCGGGGCAAATTTATGGTAAAATAAAATCGGATATACGATAGTCGCCATAATTAGTCCTGCAAGCATTTTGGCTAATTGGTGGCTGCGTACGATGATCAATTTAACATAAACTGTTTATGGTGGGGATGCGCGGTGAAACAGATTGCTAAAAAAATGTGGGCATTAGATTTCGGGAGTCTTGGTGTCGGTGAGTTTATTTGTCCAAGTTGTGGTCAACCAGTTAGTTTGCAGGAGGGTACCTGTGCGCACTGTGGCTATGATCTAGTTGCTTATCGACAAGCACACGGAATTCAGCAGCCGCCATTGAGCTCAGCGGCGGCCGCAGAGTCGAGCACTAGTTTTGGGACCATCGATTTCGGTAGCGAAGCACTGCCAGTCGCCAAAGCGGCACGCCAATTAGCGCCGGAAGAAGTGCTGGAATTTGATGCGACTGCAGTGGCCGCTAGCCATGTCGCCGTTGAACCAGCATCACCCAATTATGCGGCCGCGGCAACGACTTCGCACCAGCCGACTAGTTTTGCAAAGCAGCCAGCGGCGACGAGTACCTGGACAAGGCAAACGACCACGACCGATACTTGGTCAGCTGCGGCTAGTCAAACCGTGAACTCTAGCGATGTGGCTAGCAGCGAAACGGTTAGCGCGGCGACAGCTGGGACCGAAAGTTTAGCGGCTTTAGTTGCACAAGTACAAAGCAACCAAGCTGTGGTCAACCAGATGCTGGCCCAATTACAAAGTGATCAAGCGGCACTACGGGAGTTAGCGGATAGCGTTGCAACTAGTGCTGCGGCAGCCGCCACTAGCGCAGCGATGGCACCACGACCTCGTCATCGTAGTTGGTTAGCGCGTTTATGGCAACGGACATTTCGACCACAAAAGCAGTTACCACCGCCGAAATGAAAAACGCCAGCCAAGTTGGCTAGCGCTTTTCTATGTTTGTATAATTGCTAATTAAATATAAGATATGTCATGATCGAATAATACCGTTTACGAGGTCGTGTGCGACCTATCAGGGGGTGACTTTAAGTCAATTTCATATTAACATATCCTGATTTGCTTGACTAGCTAATTTAGAAAATGTCATCTTTGTGTAACATTGAGCGCTTGACTGACTTGACGAACAACGGCTAATTCTTCATCTGTGGGGATCAATAATGTTGTAACCGCAGCATGATCAGGGCTGAGTGCACCTTCGCTAACGCTTTGGTTCCGCGCTTCATCTAGGGTTATGCCTAACGCGCGGCTATTGTGAACAATTCGCGCGCGTAGGTCCGCATCATTTTCACCAATGCCACCAGAAAAAATCAACGCATCGAGGCCGCCGAGTTCAGTATAGTAACTGCCGATGTACTTCACGATGCGATTTACAAATATATCAATCGCTAATTTAGCCCGCGGATTAGTTTGCTCAGCTGCTTTTAGGTCACGCATATCCGTTGAAATACCGGAGATGCCCAGTAGACCTGATTTAGTATTTAATATATCACTCACGACTGCCGTGCTATCCAGCTGCAATTTCTCTTGTAAAAAGGGTACCAGTGCTGGATCTGTATCACCGGCGCGCGTTGCCATGGTCACGCCTGTTAGCGGCGTGAAACCCATTGAAGTATCAAAGGGGATACCGTCTTTGATGGCCGTGATCGAGGCGCCACTGCCGAGATGCAGCGTGATCAATTTTAATTGCGCCAATGGTTTGCCTAGCAAAGTTGCAGCCCGATCAGCTAGGTATTCATGGCTAATACCATGCTCACCGTAACGGCGGATGTGATATTTCTGGGTGTATTCGTAGGGAATACTGTAAATTGCGTTCATTTCTGGCATTTTTAAGAAAAATTGGCTGTCGAAAACCGCCACCTGTTGCGCTTGCGGTAAGGCGGCGGTCAAACGCTTGATGTAGTGGGCTTCTGCTGGATTATGCAGGGGCGCGTAATCACTTAAGGCCAGGATTTGCGTCAATACATTCGGCGTGACCACAGTTGCATGTTTGAAAACATCACCGCCGGCAACCACGCGGTGACCCACGGCAGTGATTTCTTGGCGGGAGCTGATCACAGCCAATGTTTCTAATTTGTCGAGGATCAAGGCGATGGCTTTTTCGGCAGTTAGGTCGGGGAGCGCCTGACTAAATTTCTCTGTCTGCGTAGTCAATTTAAAGTTTGCGACCGGCTGGTTGAGCCGTTCGACTAAACCGTGGGCTAGAATAGTTTCCATTGGCTGCGCGAACAGCTTCCATTTCAGCGATGAACTTCCGGCGTTGATGGTTAGAATTTTTTGCATAGTAACCTCCTTGAATCGGGCAAACACTAATATTTCTTATTGTAATCATAAACTATATTTATGGATAAAGATATTAAAACCACTTTTTGTAAATAAATCCGCTTACGAAAAGTCAGTAAATTGCTTTTTAAATAAAAATGAGTAGAATGAAGTTAGTTAATTAATAACCACAAAGGAGCAATTGCCATGGAAGCCTTACCTAAAGTCACAAAAGCAGAGTTACTCGAGAAAATTAAGAACGGGAAATACATGCTATTTTTCTCCGCTGGTTGGTGTTCAGATTGTTCATTTATTAAACCAGCGATGCCTGATATCGAAGCGGAATACAAAGACTACACGTTCTTAAGTGTTGATCGTGATGAAAACATTGATCTGTGCATCGAACTAAACGTGTTCGGCATCCCAAGTTTTATCGCTTATCAAGATGGTGAAGAGCTTGGCCGCTTCGTTAACAAAGATCGTAAAACCAAGCAACAGGTGGAATCATTCATTAACGAATTACCCGTTGCCGCTGAATAACAACAACTTTGCATAATGCGGTTGTACATTTACAGAAAATAGACCAGGCGTGTGTAAATCACTTTTGGTCTATTTTTGTGCCGTTAGATTTAGTTGGTCAGCCGGCGACTTCGCTGAACGTGGGGCATTTAATTTAGCGTTGACCGCGAAATTTTACGATCAGTGGATGACTAACCGGTGACTGTATTCTATAATGTAACTATATGAAGAGAATTTTCTGGAAAAGGAGCGGCAGCAATGACGGAACTTTATTTTATTCGCCACGGACAAACGGTCATTAATCAAGAAGACAAAATCAATGGGGCCCATGTTGACACACCGCTGACGGCGGCGGGGATCAGCGGCGCCCAAGCAGCTGGACTTGAACTGCAGCAAGTGCATTTTGATCAAGTTTTTGTCAGCCCACAAAAGCGCGCCCAAACCACGGCTAAGTTGGTATTGACGGCCAATGCGGCGGCGCCAACTGTGCAGGTAGCTGAGCAGTTGCATGAAATGAGTTTCGGTGATTGGGAAGGCCATTTGATTGCTGAAGGCAAGCGCGATCCCAATATGTTGCGCTTCTTCACTGATCCCGCGCATTATGATCCCCGGAGCTATCACGGTGAAACTTTTACCGAAGTGGTTGCCCGCGGTCAAGCATTTTTGCAACGAGTGGTAACGGCCTTTCCCCAACAGCGTTTGCTGGTTGTCGGTCACGGCACGATGCTGACCTTGCTGGTACGCTCGGCAGTTGGCGCGACGATCAGTGAGATCATGACGCAACCGCCATTGGATAATACCAGCATCAGCGTTTTACACGGCACGCCAGGGGCTGGTTTTACGTTGGACCGCTGGAACGATACGAATTTCTTACAGCCGGCTATTGACAGGCTCGCTTAGCTAGGCTATATTGAAACTAATTTGATAATGAACACGTTAAGGCCAGTAGTCGCTTAGTGCGCTTGCAGAAAGTCAGTGGGGCTGAAAACTGATAGCAGCTAAGTCGATGAATTACAACTTTGAAATGCCGTGTTGACGCGCATGTCGTTTACATGTATGAGTGGTGGCAATGGCCATAACTTGGGTGGTAACGCGGAAATTTTCGTCCCTGATCAATGGATCGGGGACTTTTTTTATGGCTTTTTAACGTGAAAACACTTTAATTGTAGAATAGGAGAAAAAAACATGACAGATATTATCGCAGAATTAACTTGGCGCGACGCAATCAATCAAGTGATCGACGAAGACGGCCTTAAAGAATTGACCCAGCAAAAGGCGATCAGTCTGTACTGTGGGGTCGATCCCACTGGCTCAAGCTTGCACATTGGCCATTTGATCCCCTTCATGGTGCTGAAACGATTCCAACTAGCCGGCCATCATCCAGTGATCGTGATCGGCGGCGGTACTGGTGCGATCGGCGATCCTTCTGGGAAAAATTCCGAACGTGTCTTGCAAACAATGGCTCAAGTTCAGCTAAATAAAGAGCATTTAACTGCACAAATGGTTAATTTATTTGGTACCGATAACTTTACGATCGTCGATAACTACGACTGGCTATCGAAGCTTTCTTTGTTAGACTTTTTGCGTGATTACGGTAAATTATTTAACGTCAACACGATGTTGAATAAGGAAATCGTGGCTAGTCGCTTGGAAGTCGGCATTTCTTACACTGAATTTACTTACCAAATTTTACAGTCGATCGATTTTCTACATTTGTTCAAGCACAACGATGTGCAATTACAAATTGGTGGCGCCGATCAATGGGGCAACATCACCGCCGGGACTGACCTGATCCATCGGCAAGAAGGCGCGGAGGCTAAAGTCTTCGGCTTGACGATTCCGCTGATGCTAAAAGCCGATGGCACTAAATTCGGCAAAACGGCTGGCGGCGCAGTTTGGCTGGATCCCGAACGGACCACGCCTTACGAATTCTACCAATTCTGGCTGAACCAAGACGACCGCGATGTTGTTCGTTACCTGAAATACTTCACGTTCTTGGATCAGGCGGAAATTGCGGCGTTGGCGGAAAAAGTGGCCACCGAGCCTGAAAAGCGTGAAGCTCAACGGCGGTTAGCACAAGAAGTGACGACTTTTGTTCATGGTGAACAGGCGGTCGTGGCGGCGGAACACATCTCCAAGGCGCTATTTTCTGGGGATGTTACCACGTTGACTGCAGCAGAGATCGAACAAGGTTTTCATGATGTGCCCGCCGTTGATGTGTCAGCTGCCAAAGCGAACATTGTGCAGTGGTTAGTCGATACCAAGATCGAACCTTCCAAGCGCCAAGCCCGCGAAGACGTCACTAATGGCGCGATCACGGTTAATGGCCAGCGGATCCGCGACGTAGAGTTTGAATTAGATCCAACCGCTAACTTTGACGGTCGGTTCGTCATTGTCCGCCGCGGTAAGAAACGTTATTTCTTAGCACACGTTAAATAAATAAGGATTGCAGTGCTGCGCCAAATTTTGGCGCAGCTTTTTTGTCGTTGCGCAGACATAAAAAAACCACTGGCTTAATTAAGTCAGTGGTCAGGAGTAGGGTTAGCCGACCGATTTGGGAGGATCGATCGACTGATTTTTCATTACTTGGAGGAGTATGAAAAAGTTAGGGTTGTAGTATAGCCAGGATGGGGCTCCACGACTATAAAATAAGTTTAACAAGAATATGTGAACATTTTATGATAGAAGCTTTATAAAATAATGAAAGCGGATTGAGTGCTGGAACCATTGACGTAATGACTAAACTGCTGCGCCATGCTATAAAGAAAACTAGTGCGGAAAATGGGATCAGACTCAGCCCCATGGCCGGTTGTTGCCGGCCAGTGACTTTTTTGTTTTGATTCAAGGTATTCGTAGATACACCACTAACGGTAGTGGGTGATATTATTTTTGTTCAAGAAAGTCATTTAAACCACCACCAAAGTAGAACGATCAAGACTACAACGATGATACCAATAATAAAGGTTTCTTTATGCGTGGGTGTCTTTGTCTTAAACTCAACCGTAGCCGTAACATGCTTGCCGTTAAACGTTTTAGACTTTCTCATTGTACTTTCCCCCAGATTTGATGATATAATAAAAGTACCAAAAAGGGCGGGCACAACCGCCCTTAATGTAGTCGTGGTTAACCGAAGACCAAATGCACAGTGAAGCTCGCAAAGCCTAAGTTGATTTTTAGATCAACAGTAGCTGACTGCAAGCTTCTTTTTTTGTGCCTTGCGTGTCTCAAGGGAACCACCTCCCTCTTTGGTACCACTACATAATACCTTTTTTAGGTAGTGGGCATCAACCGCATAATCCAATTATCCCTTATAAAACAACTTTCCAGCAGTAAAATAGCACCTTATCACTGCGGTCAGAGGTTATTTACATGTGGTTCACGCCGATTTATTTTCAAGTAGCGAATTAATATATTCGCGCATCTCAAGCTGGATCGTGGGTGGGGCAGCAGTCAACATGACTTTTAACTTGGTCTCGATGTCTTCGTAAAATTCGTTGGGACCAGCCAGTAAATAAAAGCTAAACTGTTTGTACCCCAGTTCGGCGATGAACTTTTCCGGAGCGCCGGCCCAAATGCGCTGATGGAATTCTGTAAATGAAATGCGACCACATTGATATAGTTCTAGAAGATGCATGCGATTACCTCCTAAATTTGGCAACTTTGTTGGTGTTTAGGTGCAGTTACTTAACGACCTCAAACCCATTATACAAACATACGTTCGATAAAGTCAGCCTTATTTTTGTCCGCAAGTCAAAACGCGGTCATTAGCGCTGTGAAATAAAAAAATCATCTGTCAATGCTTAAATAGCGGCATTGACTGATGATTTTTATTTGACTAGCATTTTGATGGATCCGAACGGACTGTGACCTTTGTGATGCCAAGACTATTACATCAAGGGTCTGTGTTAGTATAAATCCTTGTCTGTGTACCTATGGTGTGCAGAGTTTGAAAATCACGCAGTTTGGTCGATTTGTTTTCGTGTCCGAATATCGTAAATTGTGGCCATCATTTTATTGTTGGCAGCATCTTCTTTGGCTTGCACTTCGTCAAATAAATGACCGTATATATTCATAGTCGTTATGATTGATTCATGGCCGAGTCGCTTCTGAATGAATTTAATATTTCGTCCCGTCAGGATCATGCTGCTCGCATGAGTGTGTCTTAGTGCGTGAGAAGTATATTTATGGTCATAAATTGTGACTTTGTCTACCTTGTCAATCACGTGGATCATCCCTAAAGCTAGTTCTAATTTAATCAGCTGCTTATTCACGCCTGCGGGTGATACTGGGAATCCGTCACGCTTGGTAAAAACGTGATTATTTGGATTGAAGTCTTTCACATGTTGCTTTAATGTCTGTTGATAATCATATAGTGATCTTAGAATATTAAGTGTATGTGGATCAATAGATATAGTCCGCATACTTTGCTTGTTTTTCGTTGGTCCAAAGTGTTGCGGGTTTTCATTATATAACCATGTCTTGTTAACGGTGACCTGGTTTTTATCAAAATCAACACAGTCCCAGGTCAGGCCTAGCGCTTCGGAGATACGTAGGCCAGTTGCGCCCATTGTTAAGATGACATAGTTGGATAGATAAATTGGTTTAAGACGGCGCTCAGCTTCTCTCATTAACTGTCCAAAGAAATTAAATGGGATGAACTTGTCCTCCTCAGCCTGCTCGAGATCTTTGTTACCAGTCATCGTAACGCGATAAGTAGGATCACTTTTTATTTTTCCGGTGTGTAAGGCATCAATAATAGCGGCCTTGATCATGTGATGATACTTGTCAACTGTAGACGGAGCATGGCCTTTACCGAATTCATTGATAAAATCCTGATAGTCGTCCCTGCTTAGTTTGGATAGCAGAGTGTCAGAAAAGTACTTTTTGACCATGCTGACGACTACCTTGTAATGAGCATCAGTAGCAGGGCTCTGTTTACCATCTTTATAACGCGCTACCCATTCTTTATAGTAGGAAAAGAATGTTTGATCGGTTTGTTCTACGTAGTTACCGTGTTTTAAATCAAATTCAACCTGTTCCGCCTCAGCAACAGCCGCTGATTTGATTTTAAAGCCGCCCTTTGAGTTTAGTGGCTTCCGTTTTCCATCGACTGTTCTTGATATGCGCCAATACCATGATCCTTTGCGTTTATAATAATAAGCCATTGCTACCTCCATTTGTAAACAAAGTCTGTTGTAATTTACGGGCACGTATGTTCTAAAATGCTTAAAATAAAAATCTCCATGATAAAGAGATTTTTGACAAATTAAGTTGCCTATTTTATACTATACAGTAGTACATATGTTGAGCTGGTCCCCTAGTGCGGTTGCTATTTTATAATAGTAACTAAATCTATGGCTGGCTCTTTTTTATTGGTATTTAACAAAGTCATAAATTCGGATTAGCCGTCGAGTATTTGTTGTAGTATGGAACTCATCATTAGGTTTTAATGTTCTCCTTAAAAAATCACCTAGGACTTCAATGTTGTCCTTATTCCAATCGACTTTGGCTAATAAGAGTAGTTTATCAGCTTTTGATTCCAAGGCTTGTTTAAGTGTGGGACGCCCATTTTTCTTTATTTCTTTTTTCATACGCCAACTAAGCTGAGCATCTAATTTATAGAAACGAGATAGATTACTATCCGCGCGTTTTATAATCAAGTTAGCCAAATACTTTTAGCTAATTGATAAAATAAAAAACACCAAGACAAATCTCTGTTATCATTGATGTTCCTACACAAACAATGAAAGAGGTTATTGTCTTGATGCAAGAACAGAATACCACAGTCA
>NZ_RHOE01000075.1 GCF_003946385.1 Loigolactobacillus zhaoyuanensis | reverse complement strand
ACCGCGCCGGCAAACTGGCTATCAAACACCCAAAGAGCTTTTCTCCGCTGCTTCCGCCGGTTAAGTTAAGCCCATAAAATATGAATATTAATGAAAATACTGATTTAATAGGATTTATCGTGTGGCTAATTTGTTCTTGCAATTTGGGAATTCATTTTGTTTATCCACATGCTTTTTTACTGCTAATCCTATCAAACTAAATAAAATGATCATTATAATTGCAATTTTTAGATATTTTTTCTTACTGTCAGCCTTTAACTTAGTCGCTATCTCTCTTTTATAAGCCTTTA
This sequence comes from Loigolactobacillus zhaoyuanensis, assembly GCF_003946385.1. Classification (GTDB taxonomy): domain Bacteria; phylum Bacillota; class Bacilli; order Lactobacillales; family Lactobacillaceae; genus Loigolactobacillus; species Loigolactobacillus zhaoyuanensis. Next base: position 9,767 of record NZ_RHOE01000075.1, on the reverse strand, counting down.
CCCGGTCATACGCACTTTGGTCGTTGACAGCGTACTCATTCGTATTATCTTTATAGGTTGCCGTATCTTTAGGTGGGTAATACTGAGCTAGCACCGCGGTTCTAAAATCCGGATCTAATTTACCAACCCGCATATCCAGCTTGTAATGTGCGGATAATTGTTTCGTTGCTGGGCGATAATCGTTGAAAGCAGCATAATTGAAACTAGCGCCATTTACTAGGCCATTAATGTTCTGTTCCGGCTCATTTAAATAATCAATTTCGTTGATCAAGTGCCCATTACCGGCCAGAATAAATTCTGAATTGAACCCCACTGTGATTTTCAAATTGGCATATTTATAATCACTGGGATAATTGCCAGCTTGATCGATTTTTTGATGTAATCTAGCCGATTCAGCCAGCGAAAACTGCGCCTTATCTAGCGTCCGCAAATACTTAATTAACGCCGCTTGATCATCCAATTGACCAGCAGCCGAATAATTATCCCGCACATAGCGGATTTGTTGGGCCGCGATCACATAACGATATTGATGAACTTGTCGAGCCAATTCCTGGTTTTCAGCTGCTTCTAGCCCCTTTGGAAACGCGATCTGAACTGTTCTTGCTAAATTAGCCCAAAACCTACTTTGCGGCGCGATATTGCCAAAGTTTTTTAATAACGCATTAGTTTGTTGCCTAGTTCCATCAAGACCATGCTCGTAACCCACCATACCAGCTATTTTCATTAACAAAGCTAGCTTACGTTGGCCATGACTAACATCCCCAGCGCCAATTTTGTCTGCTTGCCACATTGCCTGGAAAATACCAGAACCAACTAGATCAGTACTTCTAGTCATTACTGCTATGGCCGCGGTGTGCGACCATTTTGGATCATCAGCTAGCTCTTTTTCCATCTGTTGCTCAATGTATTGAGCGTAAGCCTGAATACTGGCATCAGGCCAACCTTTTTCAAGTAAACCGGCGGCCGCTACAGTATTTTCACTTAAATTCCATTTTAAGCCCATTGACTAACCCCCTGTTACTTGCTGTAATTACCATGTTTATCAACGCGCCGATAATGGTAGACATCTTGCCAAGCCTTATCATAAGAACCATCTTTGAAATAAGTCGTCCACTTGATTGCAAGGCTATTTTTCCTATTTTCAACAATTGTTCCTTTTAAAACTGCCACCTGATGCCAAGTTTCATCATCGGCCGTTATATATCCAGTAATAAAATGAGGATAGCTAACCCGATTGAAAGATTTATCACGTTTTATTTCAATATGATTGCCGTGACCAGTATAAGATCCGACAATTTGATTAAGGGCACCAGTATCTTGATAGATTTTACCATTTCGAAAGCGATAGACATACGCACGATCCATCTCAACTTCCTCCCAATTACCGGATTCTGGTAGATTCACTGACCCGCTTGTTAGCTGACGCAAATAGCTAGTCAGCATAACTAATACCACAACAAATACCAGACAACCGGCTAACCAGATCAATTTATGCTGCTTAGCGCGTGTAATAAGTTTGCTGATCTTCATTTGGTGTTTGACCTACTTTCGTTGTTAAAATTGCTAATGTCCGTTAAATAACCGACTTTCTACCCAAATCGTAAATATCAATTTGTTCCGCAACAAATTTATCTTCCAGAACCTCACTACCGTTATTTTGCAAAAACTTAAATTCAGCATCTGAAATCGGTACTAACAATAACCAATGAATTGATTTATCTTCCGTTTCTAAGCCGGTTAAATCAGCCCACAAAAATGGTTCCGTGAAAAGGATATGTTTCATATCCGTCCCGCTGTAATATTTTCAATTTTTTCTTCCTCACTTTATTGCAAATATTGTAAAAATCCAGTTAAGTCAGTGATTTCAACCTGAAAAAGATACAGTACGCCTAGTAAAAGTACCAAAAGCACAATGATTTTTATTCGGCGTTTATACGGGTTAGTGGTGAGATCAATGTAGATATACTTAGCCGCAACTGCGAGACCAGAGATCAAAAAACCAAAAATTCTATTAAAGTTATTTCCTGGATACCGGCCACTATCAAAATATAAAAAACGTGCGTGAAAGTTAGCGCTGTCCATCTTTAGATCCACTAAAAAACCAATGGTCGGAAGTATCATAAATAGAATTAGCTCAGCAATTTCTCTTTTATTTAACTGTAACTTTTTCATCAATGATTCCTCGCACTTTTTTTCAGTCTTCTAACTGCCAAACCTGACAGCAGTGGCAATACAATGTATGGACCAATAACCAGCGTTAAAAACCATAAACATGCTGCCAGAAAGCCAGTTGCGGCGATCGATTTGATCGCCAACAGCCAAAATAGCCAAGCCGCAATAAATAAAATAATGATCGTACTGAAAATAATGGCTAGCTGACGCTTTATTTTCAAACCTTGCAAATATGATCTAACCCGTAAATAACTAATACCTTGGACGCATAAACATAAAATACCGGTGACATAAACCCACAATATTTGTAGAGCCCACGTCACACTACTGGGCACAAGATACAAAATAATTTCCCCGCTGATCAACAAAATATAGGGTAGACAGCAATTGAGCCAAATTAAGTAGCGCTTCACTAATTTAGGGTTTTCACGTCTTTGAGTAATTGAGTGCTTGCTACCAATATTAGTAACAATTATCTTTACACCTTGTCTAATTGCTTCAGGTCTTAAACTCAACTGCCAATCGTGGCTTAAATAAATAGCGTCGATCACCGTTAATACGCCAGCGCTGCCGATGCCCAGCCAGCGGGAAAATTGATTCACCGCTGCTTTGCCAACGCCACCTTCATCCGTGTAAGTATAAGGCAAGTTATACTTCAAAATAGCGACACCGCTAAGCAGACTGACCACCAACAAAATTAGCGCGACCCATTTGCGGTTATCGCGCTTCAGCAGCGGTAGTGCCACATGGTACAGTGGTGTGATGAATGGTAGTAAATACAGCCCAAGCGTAAAAATAGCAAACCAAAAGTAGGCACCATTTAGCAGATAAAACGCTGCTGTTTCGCGGATCATTAGCCACGCCAAAAGTAATAATACGGCGGCTGCTATTAATTTTTTTAGCATACTATACCTAATCCTTCTCATCATCTTAGCGCTTATGCCTAAACAAGCGCTGCAGTAGCGTCATTGTGGCCCCTTTGCGTTTGGCCCCATTGGCATCAATATTATGTAAAACGTAATTAAGATGCCGGCCTTGCTGAAAGTAGAAAACCGCCTTGCTGCCCGCCGGTTGAAACGGCCAATAAAAAGGTTTTGAAAATTGCTGCAATAAAACAGCGACAAAAACGAACTCATTTGTGAAATTGGTCTGAATAAACTGCTTCATTGCCGCAGCGTCATAGCCGGTTGCCTTATAGTCGCCCAAACTATCCTTGACTCGCTGGCTGGTTATTTTTTCCCATTGTTGTTGCTGCTTTTTTGGTAACGCGTTTAGCGCCTGCTTAAATGAACGCTGCGATTCAGGTTGGCGAATGATAACCGCATTTTCCGCGTTAATTGGATACGCAACGCCCACCTTTAATGCGGCTGGATCTCGTTGCAGCGCCGTTAACAAATTGCGACGAATCAGCCCACGGCGGAAAATCAGCCCTAATTTCACCAGAATGGCCGCTACCCAAATTAGCACCAGCGGTTTGGCGGCAAATAGGGTCACCATTAACCCGAGCACGCTAAAATACGCTTTTAACTGGGCAACGTTGATCCCTGAATAACCGAAAATCAAGCGGCCTTGAAACGCCATCACCACACCGATAACCAGTATTCCCAGCCATATGATGACCGCTAATAGATCATCTAGAATCGTTTCCATATCTAGTGCCCGTTTGAGCACCCCAGGTTTCGGTAAGACAGCGGCAATTTCTGTATGCAAAGTCGGTAAATCGGTTGAGAATTTATTTTCCGTTGGCATTTTCACTAGTTTTCCTTCTTCATTTTATATGATCTTTTTTTAAGTTTTAACTGTCTGAATTAGTGCCGCGTATAAATTGGGTCTACAATTGCTAAAGCCGCAGCGAAGGACTGACTTTCCACAATATCGACATAATGCCCCTGTGAATACGGCGTGACGATTGCCCCAATTTTTTGTGAGAGCAGCGCGGTCACCGGTGTGATCAAGCAATAGTAAATAGCTCCCTTCGCCATCACGTACTGCCCACTGTAGCCAAACTTGCTTGACGTCTGTAATTGCTGGCAATTGTGCTTTCAGCGCAGCCACCATTTCCGTCGGATAATCGGCTGGTTCACCAATTTGCATCTCCGTCGCTTTTTTGATCACATCAGTGGTGTGACCGTGTTGTTCGATATTTTTCTGATCATGCATGTGCTTGATCTGCTGCCGACCAATCACAAAATTTTTCGTGAACGGATTAAGACTAAGGCCAGCATCATCGTGATCAAGTATGATCGCCGCAATGTCTTCAAAGCCAACGACCAACGCTTGATCACTAGGCCGTTGTTGCCACGTTCTCAATTCAGCCCAATTTGAAAAAATAGGCAGCAGCGTTTCATTAGCTGTATTGGTCAATAAAGGAAAACTAAATTTGCTGCCTTTTTGGAGCATATCGGTAGTGGCTTGCCCATCAATTGCTGCGTCAGTTTTCACCACCAATAAAAAGTGGCCCGTCACCGCAATATAGCGAAAAATAGCTTCGCGCGCTTCAGCTTGTTCCTGCGGCTTATCCGCTAATAATTCAAAATACTGTTCTAATTGTGGATTCGTGATCGGTACATTCAAATCTTGTTGAGTGCTTGCCTGCTCGTTGTCGGCACTAGTCAACTGCTCTGCAGCCGGAATAGTATTTTTTGATGTCCTCGCTGTTGCTAGTTTGTGGCCAAACGAGTGACTGGGTCGAAACATGATAAACAAGAAAACAATTTCAATCACCCAACCAAGTAGATTGCCATAAGAATTGGACAATTGAACCAAACCCATTAATACAACCTTGGCGAGATACCACCAAAATGATAGGCCAACATCCCGTAGCCGTCGAATCGTCAGCGTTATTTGCGGTAAAGCACTACCGATCACCCAAACAGCAAGCAGCGCCGTAATGCTATAAAAAACTAACATACTGGTTGGATTATTTTGAGATAATAACAGCCAACCAACAAACCACAGAAACAGAACGCCAAGAATAGCGATGATCAATAAATTAATTATAAAAGTGATACCGTACGCGCGTCTTCCAGTCACCCCTTTAAATTTAAAATAGCCGCGCCAAAAATCGGCGTACGTCGTGCTAATTTCTTTGAACGTTAATTTTTTCTTTGCTGTCTTCACCGTTAATGCCATCCTTAGCTTAATTTGTTCACGAGTGTAACTTATTCCTATTTAAAAATATGACACTTGATTATTACAGACTTTGCTTTCAGTAGAAAAATAGGCCCAACAAAAAGGCGGTATCCGCACGAACACAGCCTACCGCACAATAAAAATCAGCTTATCATTACCAAGTGTGCTAATGGTTTTCTACTATTTACTGATACAGTTTAGATAATTCATATTAATACATAATAGAATTATAAATTATACTATCTAATAAAACAATATTATTTTTAGCAATCTGATTAATTAATTCCTTACCAGAGAAAATGCTAACTGGCGCGGCATATAGCTAGCAAAAAAGAAGTACTCAAATAAAATATGCCGCTTTCTAAAGTTCGGCGGTAATACTAACACGTAAATAGATTTGGTTTGGTTTCATTCCGGCGCTGGCGTGTGGAACGCGTGGCGCGTTGGCAAGCTAATTTTATTTCCAATTAAACCCAATCGGAAAAGAAAATGGATCTTGTCAATCGCGCATGGTACTAGGCGCCCATAATACGGTCACCAAGTACCATCGACACAGCTGCGACTTGGACTTGCCGCACTTCGGCAATAGTCCAATCGACAACGGGAAGCAAGCTCTGTTTAGCAAATAAGTACTAATTGCGATACTTGTAAATAGTGTTGTTAAGAACGAGCGACGGTGATACGCCAGCGCCTCCATTCCACCTTGGTAGTTTTAGAACACTATTTAATTGGTTAGTTTAATTGTCTTAGTTAGTTCAATTAGGATTAACCGGCAGTTGTTAGCGATTCGCAATTTTAAAGCAGATCAGATGCACATAAAAACACCGGTAAAACAGTTTCTGACTGTTTTGCCGGTGTTTTACGTTCTAACTGCCTAACTTTTGCCACTTAAACAATTAACAGTTGAACGTTCAGTTATTGCTTGCTGGAATGGCGTCGCCAGTGGACCACTGTCACTCGATTTTTAAAACACTACTTTGCAAGTATTAGTTACTAGATCATCTTCGCTAAACAGAGCTTTTTCCCCGTTGTCGATTGAACTAATGCGAAAATCGCCAAGTTCAAGTCGCACTCGTTCTGTCCACTGGCGCCGGAATGGAACCAAACTGAATTTGTTTACGAGTTAATATAACCGCATACTTCAGAAAGAAATCAAAATAATTTGAATGCTTCTTCTTTAACCAATGCTTTAATGTTTTTTAAATCAGAATATAGTTTCGCTTAAAAATACCGCCTATTGGCCGCCGCCAAGCCGTTCGACCATTGTTGGATCACGATGATCAAAGAAGGCGGATTCTTTCACATCTAGCGCTGTGATCTGATCCATTTCCGCCGCAGATAATTCAAAATCAAAAATATTGATGTTCTCAAGCATCCGTTCTTGATGCACCGATTTAGCTAAGCTGACGATCCCGCGTTGGTACAACCAGCGCAACACGACCTGGCCCACGCCCTTATCGTGTGCTTGTCCGATCTGGCTGAGCACTTCATTAGTAAATAAATCATGCTTGCCTTCAGCGAACGGTGCCCAGGCTTCAGCTTGGATCCCTAATTTAGTGTGCCAATTCATTTCAGCAGCTTGCTGATTCCACGGATTGATTTCAATTTGGTTCACTTGTGGTGTAACTTCGTTGTGCAAATTCAGATCGACAAAACGATCAGCGTTAAAGTTTGAGATCCCGATAGCGCGCACCTTGCCGGCTTTTTGCAGTTCTTCCATTGCTCGCCATGAACCATAAACATCGCCGTAAGGTTGGTGGATCAAGAATAGGTCTAAATAATCTAATTGCAAACGTTCCAAAGCTGCGGCGAATTCTTTTTTGGTTGCGTCATAGCCAGTATCGCTGACCCAAACTTTAGTGGTGATAAATAATTCTTTGCGGTCAACGCCGGACTCCTTGATGGCTTCACCGACTTCGGCTTCATTACCATAAGCTTGCGCCGTATCGATCAAGCGATAACCTGCAGCGATTGCATCAAGTACGGCTTGTTTCGTGCCGCCATTTTCAATTTGGAAGACACCGAAACCGACGGCGGGCATTTCGACACCATTGTTTAATTTAAAAGTTGGTACTGTCATATTTAAGATCTCCTCAATTTATTTATTTTTTTCGTTCATTTTAAATTGGCGCATGTTCCATAACTGCTCCACATTGTCCACGTTCATTTCACCAGACTTAAACTTGGCCAAATGTTCGTCGTACGTCGTAATTTTATATTTAAGCAGATTCCGCGTCTTTTCAAGTTCAGCAAACTTCGCATCTAATTGCTCCAGTTGTTCATGGAGCACTTCTTTTTGCGCTGCCGTTACATCATCCTTACTTTGGGCCAAGGTGGCAAATTCGATCATCGATTCGACCGACATACCAGCGTTGCGCAAACTCTTGGCCAAAAAGATCCAGTTTAGATCATTGTCTTGATAATTCCGATAACCATTCTTATCCCGCGACACCGGCGGAATCACGCCAACGCGCTCATAATAACGCAACGTATCAATGGAAACATCAAGTAACTCAGATACTTTTTTACTGTTCATGTTAAACCTCCTAAATTTCAAGTTAACCACAGCATAAACCCTGGTGTGAGCACTGGGATAAAAGTTTTAACTCGTTTGCTTAAATTGCTAGTTTTTCTTGTAATTTAGCCAATTCTAATTTTCGCGTCTGCCGTGGTAAAAACCGGCGGATATCTTCTTCATTGTAGCCGATTTGTAATCGTTTTTCATCGAACATGATCGGCCGCTTCAGTAGATCAGGATGCTGCGCGATCAACGCCACTAATTCACTGATCGAGATCGTATCCAGGTTTATTTTTAATTTACTGAAAATACGCGAGCGCACGGAGATCAGATCTTCAGTACCATTCTCCGTCATCCGCAATAAATGCTTGACCTCATTTTGATCTAACGGTTGGACCATAATGTTACGCTCAGTAAATGGAATCTGATGGTGCTGAAACCATGCCCGGGCGTTGCGGCTAGAACCGTTGCTGGAAGCAATATAAAGTTTGACCGTCACCTGATCACTCCTTGTCTTTAATAAACTGGGCGCGCTTGGCCTTGTGTTGCGGGGTCAGCGATACCTAAACTGTCATTAGCGCCATAGTTGGGGTCAGCCACAATATTCAGTACCACAGCGGCAATACTCTGGCGTGAACCAGAAACGCCCACAAAAGTTTCATCTTTTGTCGTGACGGTATACTTGACTTCATCCCGATCATTTAACCACGGTAACCGTAATGTAGTGTACGTTAACCCTGATGCCGCCAATTTTTTATCAGCAGCAATTGCGGCCTGTAAGCCGCTTTTGACCATTGACAAATTCCAGCGTCCAAATTCGCCGGGAACTTCGTTGTAAAGACCGAGTAAACTGGTGGAAATAATCCGGTTAACGCCGTTAGCCTGCATGGCGCTAATGGTATTTTTCGTGATCGCATTGGCCCTACCATGATCGACCACCGCGACGTAAACCATATCTTGACCCAGCATAACTTGGTTGAGCGTTGCGGCGTCAGCAATGTCACCGTCGACGATCGTGACCCGCGGATCGCTGGCCAAATCGTTTAACCGCTGACTATTGCGCAAAACTAAGGTTAAGTTGACCGCGGAAAATTTGGCTTCGGTTAAAATTCGTTGTTCCACGATGCGGGCGATTTGCCCATTAGCTGCTAAAACTAATAAATTCATTTTGAATCCTCCATTTATTGATTGGCTATCCAACTAACTTCACTCAATGTCTATACTTTAAACCCTAGTCCGCACTCCATAGCAAGCTTTTTATTAAAAATATTTTTCAAATAAAAAAAGCCGCCCATTTCTGGACGACTTTTCGTATAAAGTCTAGCGACGGATTTCTTTGATCCGAGCAGCTTTACCGTGCAATGCACGCAAGTAGTATAATTTAGCACGACGTACCTTACCAAAACGAATAACTTCGATTTTAGCAACACGTGGTGTGTGGATCGGGAATGTCCGTTCAACGCCGACACCGTTACTTACTTTACGAACAGTGTAAGTTTCGCTGATGCCTTCACCGCGACGTTTGATAACAACGCCTTCGAACAACTGGATACGTTCGCGTGTGCCTTCAACGACACGGGCGTGAACACGTACGGTATCCCCAGGGCGGAACGTTGGGATATCAGAACGTAATTGTTCCTTAGTGATTTCTGTAATTAATGGATTCATGAAAATTTCTCCTTTTCTACAGACATTCTTGCCGCAACCGCAGCAGCGGAATATCGTGATCAGTGACTTGTCATCACAAAGTTAAATTTTAGCATATAAATTTAATGCTGTAAAGCCTAAATCCTAATGGCCGGATTTACAATGTAAGTGCAACACCAAAATAACTAGACCAAAAAGGCCATGAAGCCTTAAACTTATAAGTGACAAAACCAATAAGTTAGGACGGACTTCATGACCCAATCTAAAGATACCATCAAAAAATCTTATAAGCAACTAT
>NZ_RHOE01000074.1 GCF_003946385.1 Loigolactobacillus zhaoyuanensis | reverse complement strand
TCTAAAGAAGCAAACGGCGTTTGCTTTCCATCTTCGGTATATAGCTTCCGCCAACGATACAGGGCACTTTCAGGAACACCAAGTTCGGAGGCAATGATTTTAACTGGTTTGGAAGAGTTAAAACTCAAACGTACCGCATTTTTCTTAAAATCTTGGTCGTAGCGATTGCGTGAATAGGTCATTTTGAGGACTCCTTTCGGATAAATCAATTCTCTTATGTTTCTGTCCGAAATTCTAGTACAGACCCTCCATAATTTGTATGCTCTTTTCTAGTACATATTTACGATAATTATTCGATTACCAAAAATGCCACCATTTTTTATTAGTTATATTTTTAGCTGCCTGTTTTTTTGCACCATCAGTTTTTGCAACTTGGCTTTTTTCTATACTTTCAAGATCTTCAACTGGGCCATCTAATTTTCGTAGGCGTTCTTTCAAATGGCGATCTTCTGCTACTGTTGCTAATTGTAATTGTTGTTGTTGGTCTATTAGTTTTGTTAAATGATCTATTTGTCTGTCTTTGCTACTTATTTGCTGGTCTTTGGTCGCAAGCTGTTTGTCACGTTGAGACTTTAAATCTGCTACCTCTTTTCTTAGAGTAGCAATTAGCTCATTATTTTTTTTGCTAGTCTTTGTCGCTTTTTTGCTACCTATTTGTTGATCTTTTGCTACCAAAGGCTTTGCTACCTTGTCCCTAATAATCCTTTCAGCTGTAAGGCTAATCATGTTTGTACCTTGACTATCTTTTTGTTGGTTCTTTGTTGGTAGTCTTTGGTAGTGATATTGAATAGTTTGTTTAGAGACCTTCAATTCATCAGCAAGTTCTCTAATAGTTTTAGGCATGTTTTCCAAACCCCTTTCGGAGTTCAGAAAGCATTTCTTGTCTTGTCTGATCTCTTATTGTTTTATCATGCTCAATCTGTCGTTCGGCTAAAATCTGTTTTTCAGTTGAGCCTAGTGGTAGGCCTTTAACTTTATCGGTAGCACGCCATTTTTCTTGTTCTGTTAATTCACCATTATTCTGGATATTAAAAAGTTTTTGACGCTCATCTTGGAACTTACCTTGAGAAAAGTCGTTTGCGTCTTTTCTTTCAGGCTTCCAAGTAAAAGTATAACCAATCACTGGTTTCCCACGACCTTTACCATATTTTTTTCGTATAGTTAGGCCTCTAAACAAAGGGGTTAGTTCTTCCTTAATTGGGCGAATAACCCTAGATTCAACGTTCGCAGGCTTACTCCAATAGCTTTGTGGAATATCTAGTAGTTCAAAGAAATCATTTTTAGAAAAATAAGCATAACCAGTGGTTCGGAATTGTTTAAGAATACGAAAAGTTGTTTTTGCGTAACTACTCTTTAAATCTCGGAACTCTGTCAAAGCATAACGAACCCAACTTTCGAGATTATTTAGAAGTTTCAACGCTTTGGGATAAATTTGAATATCAACATAAGGAACGTCTGCAGATCCCTTAATTTCAAATCGAGTGAACATGACAAACATCTCTCTATCAAGACCATCTTTACTTCGAGAGCCAAATCTAAGACCTAGTATTTTTTGATATGTACTTTGTATGTCATCAATAAACCGATTATTTGCGGTTGGCTTATAGGCACTTAACTCTTTTAACTGATCAAAGGTAAATCTAACAGTATCATCACCTTTATCACGCATTCTAGAAACTACAGAAAAGAACAAGTTCATTTCTACAGGAGTAAACCTTCGCAAGGGGATTGTATTTAATTCAGGGTCATATTTGACTAATTCATTGCTCATAAAATAACCTCCTTGAATAATACTACCTTATTTGAATACAGGAGTAAATAAATGTAGTCGATAAACAGACAAAATGTAGTCGATAAACAGACAAAATGTAGTCGATAAACAGACAAAATGTAGTCGATAAACAGACAAAATGTAGTCGATAAACTTCTGTACGCCTTGGGGGAGTAAGGCGCAAGAGGGGTCTAAAAGAGGTTTAAAAGAGGTTTATAAAAGAGGTATATAAGAGGCACCACTGTACGAGGTCAAAACCTAGAATCAAAAAACACAAAGGAGTGAGCTAAAACCAGCTCACATTAAACTTCAGTCGCTATGCTCCTTGCGCCTCACGCTGTTCGTTGCCTAAAAAGGTGTGGCAAGCCACATTAGTTCGGGCGCTGACGCCCCGAACCCCGTCCAAGCTGAGCCAGCTTGACTGCTTTTTCACTCGCCGTTAGGCAGGAAAGCAAAGTTTTATAGAAACTTTGGCTTTCGCCAATTCAGTGTTAAGACTGGTTTAGAGCTGTCAATTCCTTATGCTCCCACGCTTTGCTCGTCCGCTACCATTGACAGCAAACAGTTAGTTTTTTTGAATCTTAACAAGAACTTAGCTGCTATGTTCGTTTTTTAGGGCCTTATTTTTCGTTTCTAGCAATTTTAAGACTATTCATATACATTTATACCAAAGCAAAACAAAAAGCCCTCAGCAGGCTCTTAGAGGGCTAAATAACGAAGCCAGGACGATTAATAATATCTTCTTGTCTTTTTTGCAAAATATAAGTGTATAAGGAATCATACAAATTCTTTTTAATCTCGTTAGGTTCATTGACAGAAGCTTCAAACAATTCTTGAATATCAACTTGCCAAGGATCAGCAAGCATTTCATCAATTGGCTTTAATACTTTCTTTTCGTCAATCTTAATGACTCCTAACATCAAAATAATGCTTTCAGTTTAAATTCACAGATCTTACAGCACCGTTATTCAAAATTTGTTACCAAGCTTATAAAGATTATCTGCACAAAGCAATTAAAAAATTTTGGCTTAAAACAGCGTAATCTGCAACACTTTTTAAATATTTAAAACATAACAATCCTAGTTAGGTGCAAACATAAATTGAATTAAAAATACAGTCAATTCAACAACGGCAAAAACTGATTTCATGGTTATCAGCAGACCGAGTGAAACGAGGTCAATGCGCACTTACACCCTTGACACTTGTCAAGGGTAGATTTAATCCCCATTTTGATGGGGGTTATTTGTATTAGAAGGCTAACGCCAACTATCAAAAACCTAGAGTTAAATCTTAAGATTAATAAATCACATTACGAAGGATCCAATGACTATAAGCAAGACGAGCGCCGGGAGTTATTACCCAAGGGTGATTAATTTCGAAAACTTGAATTTCAGTTGCTAAGTAAAGCGGCGTCTTACCATGATTAAAAGCAAAAACGGGTTGCGGAAAATCAGGCTTACTAGCAACTTGATGAACACTTTGACGAGAGTTCATCTGCCAACGAATTTTTAAATCTTCACGCGACAATAATTGCGGTAATTGTGTTTTTTCAATTTGAGCTTGTTGCTGCAACTTTTGTGTAAAGGCTTGTTTAGTCTTGTTTTGATGCCAATCATCAAACAGATCATACTTGTTTGATTTAAAATCTAAATCCATAAAGCCAGCCTCCTAACCAAAATCAATTTGATCCAGCATCGTTTCGGTACTGGCCTGGTCTAAGCCTAAATAAGCTAAAGTCATTGCTTCACTGGAATGATTTAGCAAATTCATGACTAAGCCAATATTATAATTTGATTGCGTGTAAACGCGATAAGCCCCGGTTTTACGCATCGTATGGGTCCCTAGATAATTAATTCCTAACAGATCGCCAACCTTGCTCATGATTTTGTAGAACTGTTTTTCCGTGATATGTCGTTCTGGGTGCTGAATCGAGGGAAACAACCAGTCAGAAACCAAATGGTTTTCTTGCAACCAAGCTTGATAGGCTAATAAATCAGTTTGCACGGGTTTTAAGTAGAGCAGGTTAGCTTTACCGGTCTTTTGGTCGTGGATAAACGCATTCTGACGCACGGTGCCGTTTTCGTTAAAGACATCTGTCCAACGAAGCTTCATAACGTCGCTCACTCGCAACAGAGTCGCTTTACCCACTTGAAAAACGGTATAGTTACGCCAACCAGCTTTGAAATTATGGAGTAACGTATCTTGCACTTCTTTGAGCACATTTGAATCTTTGATTGGTAAGACAATTTGTTGCATAGTTTGAGCTCCTTTAAAATTTTTGATTTTTAGTACAAATTAAAGTACAATATTAAGTACAAAGAAAGGGTGGTAAATATGACATTAGCATTAACACAGAGCGATTTTCGCGCTAACTTAAAAAAATATTTAGATCAAGTTAATGACGAAGACGAAACCGTTTATGTTGCTCGTTCAAATAGTCGCGCAGTGGCCATCGTTTCACAAGAAAAAATGGATTGGCTAGAACGAGCATTAAAAGCTAAAGAGGGCTCGTTAGAATATGCAATTGCACGTGATCAGTTAATTAAACGCCATGTTTTACCTGACGATGAAATTGTTGAATCAGATGATGATTATTGGGGTCAGTTTAAATAATGAAAAAACTAAGATTTAAACCACGTGCAACCTTTAATGCTGATCTAAAACGGTTAGCCAGTTTAGACAAATCTATTATTGATGAAGTTCGAGCAGCCATTGATCTGTTGCTTGAGCAACAACAATTACCACCAGAATTTGAAGATCATGAGCTTAATCGGCGAATGAGCGGTTATAATGAATTTCACTTACGAGATACCCCGAAAAACAAAACACCAAGCGAAACTAACGATGTCCTGGTGGTTTATACGATTGATAAAGATGAACTAGTCTTAATTGGCATTCGAGTCGGATCGCATGATCGTTTATTTCCTGGTCAAAATCGTGCTAAAAGGTATCGAAAAAATGACGAATAGAAGAAGTCATTTTTATAATATGAAAATAAATAACCCCCAACATCTATATTATAGATGTTGGGGGTTATTCTTTCAATGTTTTCGAGGGGTTATTTGTTAATTATAGACCCTATATATTCATAGCCCCTTTCTGTTTGGTGTTAAAGTATTAGTCATCGATGTCATGCACTATCTTGTTTAGCTCCGTTTTGATGGAACTGGAAATATTTTCTAAATTGAAATGATTATATATTTCTTTATCCTTAAGCATCCTTTTTTGTGCCTTATTTAATTTACACTCATTGTTACCCACTACCCATTCATCCTTTGTACGTATAAAGGGATTTTGCGCACTTTCCTTTAACGCGTTTTGAACATCTTCATAAGGTAAATAAAATTCAATTGTAGATTTATTTAATTTTACAATCTACCATATAACGTCTCCATCTTTTCAAAACGACTTAATTCTACGGGCTATAAATAACTTAATTTGCCAGTGTATAACGTTTCAGATTAAGCTACCACTATGTTATAATAACCATATCGAAAGGAGATCAATCTAATGAAATATACGAAAACCAAAGCAGTATTAAATCAACTCGTTGCCGATTTGAGCCAGATGTCAATGATTATCCATCAGACGCATTGGTACATGCGTGGACCCAACTTTTTGAAGTTGCACCCCTTGATGGATGAGTTCATGGAAGAAATTGACAGCCAACTCGATGTCATTTCTGAACGGCTGATTGCGCTTGATGGCAGTCCTTACTCGACCTTAAAAGAAATGGCCGAAAACACTAAGATTCAAGACTGGCCTGGTGAATGGGACAAAACAACCCCAGAACGCCTCGCACACTTAGTTGATGGCTATCGTTACTTGGAAGACCTTTACCAACACGGCATTGAAGTATCCGATGTTGAAAAAGACTTCAGTACCCAAGATATTTTCATTGGTCTCAAAACCGCAATTGAGAAGAAAATCTGGATGATTCAGGCAGAGCTTGGATCGGCGCCGGAAATTGATGAATAAAATAATATTAAAAAATCGGTAGGCTTAAACATTGCTAACGCTTATATCAGTGCTGCTATTTAATTAAAATGCGACATCCCAACAACGGGGGTGGCGCATTTTTGTTTGCAATGCGGTGACAAATAGGCCGGAAGCAAAATAAGTGAGTGATAACTCATTTTAATGTTGACAAACCGAGATGTACTGATTATACTAAGGCCATTAAGTGAGTGAGTATACACTCGCTTTGAGAAAGAGGGTTATTAAAATGGTAACGGATTATGTCATCGCCAAGCAGGTCAGCAAGCACTTTGGTCATCAGCAAGTGCTCAATCAGATTGATTTGACACTGCCGGCTGGAATGATTTATGGCTTGATTGGGCCATCAGGAGCTGGGAAGACCACCTTGATCAAGAGTATTTTAGGGATGGAAGCTGTGGATAGTGGCACTGTTAAAGTCATGGATACGGTGATGCCCAATAGGGCGGTAATGGCACAAGTAGGGTATATGGCCCAAAGTGACGCTTTGTATGAGACACTAACGGCCCGTGAAAACCTGACCTTGTTTGGGCAATTGATGAGCGTTCCAAAAATAAAGTTAGCACAGATGATTGATTATGCAGCCGGATTAGTTGATTTAACGTCCCAATTAGACAAGCGGGTCAGTGGCTATTCGGGTGGGATGAAACGGCGCTTGTCGTTGGCAATTGCCCTGATTCAGGATCCCCAATTATTGATTTTAGATGAACCGACCGTTGGGATTGATCCAGAATTACGGCAACAAATTTGGACCGAACTAAATAAGATCAAGGATACCGGTAAGTCGATGCTCGTGACAACGCATGTCATGGACGAAGCAGAACGGTGTGATTATCTCATGTTGATTCGGCACGGGATTGCGCTTGCTGAGGGGACACCCGCGGCACTGAAACAACAGTATGCAGTAGATACGATCGAACAGGTCTTTTTGAAAGCGGGGCGGATGCAAGATGCGAACGATGGCAATCGTTAGACGGGTTTTTAAGCAAATGTTACGTGATAAGCGTACCTTGGCGCTGATGTTTTTGGCACCATTGCTGATTATGACGCTGATGTATTTCTTATTTCAAAACAACACGACGCAAGTAGCAAGCTTGGGTGTTCATCATGTAGACCAATCCGTGGTTAACGTGATCGATACCAAAAACGTGACGATTCATCATTATGATAGTTCACAGGCACGGAAAATGATTAAGCAGCATGATCTAGATGGCTATTTGACTCAGAAAAATGGTCAATTGACGATTACTTATTCAAATAGCAATCCAACCAACACGTCTTTAATTAAGGCGAGTTTACAATCAGGATTAGTCAAGTTGAAAATGAAGACGCTGGTGACCGTTACTAAGAAACAGCGCGCGGCCCTTGAATCGCAACAAGCCGCTTTGAAGAAGCTGACAGCAGCCCAGACACAAGCAACGGTGACCAAGCTGAAGACTGCCATTGCACAAGCCCAGGCCCGCGGTGACCAGGCAACTGCTGAGAAATTACAAAAGCAACTCAAGCAGGCCACAGCCACGACGTCTAGTTCGACTCAGTCAGCTAAAGCAACCAGTTATACGACTAAGTCTCATTATATTTATAGTAGTAGTGATTCAACGTTCTTTGAAAACTTTTTTCCAGCCTTTCTCGGTTTCTTTGTCTTCTTCTTTGTGTTCTTGATTTCTGGCGTTTCACTTTTGAATGAACGCACTACTGGAACCCTAAGCCGGCTACTTGCAACCCCAATTCGACGGAGTGAAATTATTATGGGCTATCTAATTGGTTATGGGGGCTTTGCCATCATTCAGACTGTCCTGACCGTTGTTTTCACAATTACGGTCTTCAAGATTCACTTAGTTGGTAGTATTTGGCTGGTCTTTCTGACTAACTTATTATTAGCGTTAGTGGCTTTGACCTTGGGTATCTTTATTTCCACCTTTGCTAACTCAGAATTTCAAATGATTCAGTTTATTCCACTGATTGTTGTACCACAAATCTTTTTTGCTGGGTTGGTTCCAGTCGATGGCATGGCCAGTTGGTTGCAAGCAATTGCCCACATCATGCCGTTATACTATGGTGCTAATGCGATGACGGCTGTTGTGACAAAGGGTGCTGGGCTTGGCGATATTGGTGTCAATTTGTTAATATTAGTAGGGTTTATGGTCGTACTAACAATGTTGAATATTGTTGGAATGAAACGTTATCGGAAGGTGTGAGGATATGGAACGACCACGGATACGGGATTATTTTCAACAGGATCTAAGTCAGAATGAAACGATTACACCTAAGCAACGGGCCATCCTCCAGGCAAGTCTCGATTTGTTTGCTGAAAAGGGTTTTGACCAGACCAGTACTAGTGATATTGCACAACGGGCCGGCGTTGCGGAGGGGACGGTCTATCGGCGGTATAAGACTAAGGCTGCCTTACGGGATGCCATCTTAGCACCAATTACCGCGCACATTGTGCCAATCTTAGCGAGTGATTTTTCAGAGGATGAATTACGGCAGCGTTATCCCAGTCTACAGGCATTCGTCACAGCAATTTTTACGGACCGAGTTGCATTTGCTAAAGCTAACGTGAAAGAGTTAAAGGTCATTTTTGAAATGGCAGCTTTTGACACCGAACGACGCGAACAGATTCTTAGCCAGATTGCGCCTAAGATGGTCAAGCAGATGGGAAGTGTCATAAATCAACTAAAAGCAGATCATTTGATTGTGGATTGGCCGAATGATTTGATACTGCAAAGTTTGTTATCGCAGCTATTCGGTTACCTAGCGCAGTTAATGCTGGAATTGCCGGGAACTGAAATTGAGCGCGAACAAGCGTATTTGATTACGGTGATGACCAAAATATTGACCCCGGGTGAACATGATCAAATTACTGGTCAGTGAGCTAACTGTTACTTGATATAAACTAAAGCCACTTCTGTACTTAGCGGTCATTTGAACGCTAAGTACAGAAGTGGCTTTAGTCGTTGCTACGCGTGTTCGTTTGTTAATCTGCTAGTATCGTCATTTTATTCAACAAACTAGTTTGTAACTGGCTGAGTGTGGTCGTCATGTAGACCGGGTAAAGATCTGGGTTGACGAGCCGCTGGGTTGTTCGTGGGAGCTCGGCAAGTTTAGCCTGGGTCGTTGCCTGAATGGTTGTAACCGGAATTGACGTGGTGTTGGACAAATCTACCGGCGCGAGTAAGGGCCGGGCTTCAAAATGGGTGAGTCGCTGTTGACGGTCGACACTGAGTGGGTCACTGGTGACGACGGTTAGGCTGGTCGCATCAACGATCGTCTCGGTAGCTAGTGCAATCAAATCAGCAAAGGCCCGCTGAGTTCCTGGTTCGTACAGACGATAGACTTGCTTATCACCAGGAATCGTTAGTTTTTCGCGACTGGCACTGACCTTGATCTTGGGGGTGCTCTGACCATTGCTCTCAGTTGCCGCAAGCTTGTAGACGCCACTTAGAACCGGTGCGGACGCGCTAGTGATGAGCTTTTCACCGATACCAAAATTATCGATCGGTGCGCCTTCGTGCAACAGCGAGGTAATGATGTGTTCATCCAATGCGTTAGAAATAGTGATTTTGGCATTGGGAAAGCCAGCCGCGTCCAATTGTGTCCGGGCAGCTTGTGATAAAGTCGTGACGTCCCCCGAATCGATTCGAATACCGACGGGTTCATGCCCAGCTGCTCGTAGCTCCTTAAAGACCGTCACCGCGTTAGGAATCCCAGAGTTAAGCACATCATAAGTATCGACTAGTAGCGCACTATTGTCAGGATATTGTTCGGTCCACTTGCGAAACGCCGTTAGTTCATCTGGGAAAGCTTCAATCCAACTGTGGGCCATGGTACTAGCAACGGGAATATCAAACAGCTTCGCAGCGAGAACGTTTGAAGTACTATTGGCGCCACCAATAATGGCTGCCCGGGTGCCGTAAAGTGCGCTTTCCGGGCCTTGCGCACGGCGCGCACCGAATTCCATAATTGGACGTCCTGCCGCGGCATAACTCAGTCGACGAGCTTTAGTGGCAATCAGTGATTGGTGATTGACGATATTTAAGACGAGCGTTTCAAGTAATTGCGCTTGCTCAAGTGGTCCAGTGATTGTCAATAGTGGTTCACGAGGAAAGACCGGGGTTCCTTCTGGAGACTGGCAAAGTAGGCGGCGGATTTTTTTAACATATCACGCTCCAATGCTAATTCGGCATTTTCACGTTTTAAGGCACGGTTCTCAGCTTCTAAAGAAGCAAACGGCGTTTGCTTTCCATCTTCGGTATATAGCTTCCGCCAACGATACAGGGCACTTTCAGGAACACCAA
>NZ_RHOE01000073.1 GCF_003946385.1 Loigolactobacillus zhaoyuanensis | reverse complement strand
CTAAAAATCAGGATATGGATCCAATTTCGGATACCGTCATTTTAGAATTCGTTGATCGGCTGAATAAAAGGCCACGGAAATGTTTAAATTGGAAAACACCATATGAGATCTATCATAATCAAAAATTGCACTTAATTTGACAATTCAAGCTTTAAAAATCACCAATGCCAGTACTAACAGAAAATAATCAACAAAAAAAGCGGCCAGTCCGCTTAATAACAGCCCTAACCATGTCCCCCACGAATCGGCAAAACTAATACTATGCGTTGTTGCAATGATCGTGCCGACTAATGGTAACACCAACAAAAGTACCAATATTAGCAAATCAGCGCATAAGACGGTCATGACTGGCAACCAAAATGCCCGTCGATAATGCGGCTCACCACGTGTTGTCAGCCAATTCGGTTGTACTTTAGTTAAGAGATATAACGGCAAAAACAAACCGACATAGAGATACTCACCGATACTGAGCACAGTATAACTGTAAGTAACTAGCTTCATGCCAGTACCAGTGATAATCAGTAAAATCGTCATCACTAGATTAATTACAAATAAAATACTAGCGGTACGTAGCTGGAATTTCGCCAACAACACCCGTTTTAACGCTACTTTAAAGTTATTTTCTATCCCCATAGTCACTGATCCTTTTACGTTTGATTATATGATTATAATATAATCAAACGTAAAAACAAACTAAACGCGACTATTGCCTAGATCAACAACCAGCTATAAACACTACTTAATATGACTAAGTTAAGCGGATAAAAATAAAAAAATCCCTTAAAAAATGTAGAAACTAGCGCCTTTTCTGTTATCCTTTGATGTCTTTCGATCATTGAAAAAAACGCAGCAAAAAATCAGTGTCATTTAACCTTGTAAAACTTCTAAGAACATACGAACTTCGCTTTATCGGAATTTTTCATAAAAGGAAACTATATTACAGCAATACCGTGATGGTCATTTTCACTCACACTACGTCAGCTATCAACAAGATTTGACAAAGAGCCATAAAAAATAAAAAAAGAGCTGAAGCCCTTGAAAATATATTTTATATTCGTTCAAGATCTCAATTGGAATGTTTCCTATCATCTTTTCAGCGATTGACTCGTCTGCACCAGAACATGTGTGAATTGAATAATGCTTCAACATGATTTCCAGTGAACTATGTTCCAGCCTTTTCGACAAAATCAAAACTGACAGATTAAACTCATTAATCAGATACGAGGCATGACTGTGACATGGTCCTTTTGCCTGAATCGGCTTAATTCCTGCGGCAACTGTATAGCGCTCAATCACACATGCAATTATTGACTTGATCATCGGTAACCCATCATAGGAAAAAATGATATCATCTTTTCATGATTTAGATATATAACTAAATTTCTTCGGGGGACTGGTCTAGCAAATAGATCAGTCCTCCTTCAATAACAAAGAAAAAATCGTGAGGAAAATCAAAATGATATTAAACTGTGGCTTACCTTAATAAGCTACTCCTTCAACGTTAAAAAACCACAATTACAATTTGCAATTGTGGTTTTGCTTATCTGTCATATTCGATTATGCGCACTTAGTTTATTATTTAATATAGTGGCGCATTTGCTCACATTCTTGCCAAGTACCGTTTTTTGCGAGTAAGCCAAGATCACGTTCGTACTTCTGCATAATCTGATCAATTTTATTTTTATCACTCGTTGTATCACCTATTTGTCATCAAAATTAGGTCCCGGTAATTTATCTGGATCTAAATCATAAACTTGTTCACGCTTAGCAACATAAATATTGGTAATAATCAAACGATCATCATCTACGACTGTGATTAATCGATATGAACCGATTCGAAAACGTGTGTACCCGGACAGATTGCTAACTAACTTTTTCCCCGGTGACGCTGGATAATCAACATCGACTAAATGCTTTTGAATGAATTTAACTATCGCACGTTGCGTTGATTTATCAATTTTTTTCATAGATTGACGAAAATACTTTGTAGTACGAACTTCATATTTACTCATCGTCAAGCCCTAAATCTTTAAGCGTATCTTGCCAGCCCATCGTCTTAAAGTTATCTTTCTTCCATTCTTGATAGGCCAGGTCGGCAGCCTGAACATCGGACCAATCTTCTAACTGTGCCGCTACTGCCTGTTTAATAAAGTCTGACTTACTAATGTTATGCGATGCGATATATGCTTTTAACAATTTATCGGTTGTGTCATCAAACCGAACTGAGGTTGCTTGTGCCATATTGATCCCTCCTTGTACTGAATATTATAAGGTATTGTTGTCTTGTAGTCAAATATAACTACGAAACCATTTTTCCAAATTACCGGCACTTAAGCTTGCCCAGTATAACAACCAATTAATCCAGATGAAAGGAGTAAACGCCTTATGAAAAAGATTCGTAGTTACGCCAGTATTTGGTCAGTGGAAAAAGTGCGCTATGCAATCAATGATGTTAATCTATCGTTCTCCATTACGTTTACCCAAATGACTTGGTTCATCGTTGCGCTATTTTTAGTCATGTTGCTGGGTAATTTAGTCCAGAATGGTGGCTCAAATCGGGCCAGAATAATCAACTGCTATGACCTAATACTCGCAATACACTTATTTTGGAAAAAGCTGGTCAAACTGGACAATTAAATCTAGCTTGTAGAAAATAAAAACACGATATTCAAATTGAATGCCGTGTTCTACATAAATAAATTTACTACTAGTTATGACACTAGTAAAATTGCTTTCTATGGTCATAATCAATTCAATCAAAAATAAACACTTTTTATTTCAAAGCCATATCTTTTTCAATCTTGTGTAACCAGGTTCCACGCTTTTCTTGAGTCCGTGATTTTACACCGCTTAGATTAACCCACTTTATTTTTTTGATTCCCGTTTTTTTGAATGTACCGCTGATCATCGCCTTTTTAATTGCATTGCCAAAAATAAATTGATAAACGTATTTAGGTGTATTCATTGTCGTAATCATGGTTGTCTGTTTTAGGTTAGGTAAACTTGAAGCCATTCCAGTCACAGTTTTAGCATTCTCATAGGTGCTACCAGGGAAAATCACCTTATCGATAAAGCCTTTAACCATCGCTGGCATGAGTTCCCACCAAATCGGAAAAATAAAAATTAATTTATTTGCTTTTTTTAGTCGCCGAACATAGTCCTTTGACTGTTCATCAATCATTTGATGTTTAACAAAACCTAACAAGTCAGCACTAGACATAACGGGATTAAAATTATCTGCCTGCAAGTCAATAACATCAACAGAAAATCCACCGGTCATTAATCCTTTTTTAGTTGATTCAAGAATTGCATGACAAAAGCTACCGTCGTAAGGATGGTAATAAACGATCACTGCATTTTTCATATTAAAGATCTCCAATTAAAATTTATTTTTAAAAGCAAGACCTATCTTAATAGCAGTGAAGATTCTCCGCATTAACATTTGTTAATTACTAATGACGGTTTTTTATTCGGCTAAGTGAAACAGCTGTTATCCCTAGGTAAGAAGCAATGTAATGTTGCGGTACCCGTGCAATAATTCTTGGTTCATTAGCCACCAAGTCGTGGTATCTTTCTGCTGGGGAATCTTTTATTCGTGATAGAAAATAATGCTGATAATTAATAAATCGCTCACAAATAAAATTTAAAATATCATGTTGCAATTCTTCTGAGTTATCCATCAGTTTCAACAGATTATCTCTATCCAACCTGTATAGTATGGTATTCTCAAGGGATTCAATCGAATACAGGCTTGCAGTTGCTAAATAGATCGATTCAAAAGCAGAAACCATTTGATTCTCAAAGAAAAATTGCATTGTGATATCTTTATCACCATTATTATGCCAAAGACGTAAGCTGCCTTGTTTTATGAAGTACAAGCTATGCGAAATATCGCCTTGATAAAGTAATGTCGTTAATGCAGGGGCTTGTTCCATATAAAGCCCATCAGTCAACATTGAACCATATTTCTTCAAGAAAGCAGCCCCATCTAATATTTTTTGTTCCGCTACCATTTACCCCACCTCAATTTTATAATACCATATCAATAACAAATTTATGAAAGCCCGCACATTTTAGAACTTAATCAAAGTCAAAATTTAGACCTTGGGATCTAAATAAAATACACTTAATCCAGTGCAAACTCAACGTACTCTATTGTTATTTAACCCATATAACCATTAAAAAATCCCCGTCAAAACTTGGAATCGCAAACAGCGAATCCCAAATCTTGGCGGGGATTTTGGCGGGGAACTATCTAAATACCCCACCAAAAGCTTAGCTTTATGTCTCAACAAAATACCGTTAAATCAACATTTCAGCTTCAAGCTTTATATCTGAATTATTCCCATTCCACAGTCGCTGGCGGCTTGGAGGTAATGTCGTACACGATGCGATTAACGTGCGCCACTTCATTGACGATACGCACCGAAATCTTCTGCAAGACATCCCAAGGAATGCGCGCAAAGTCAGCGGTCATGCCGTCAATTGAGTTAACAGCGCGGATGCCGACTGTATAATCATACGTACGGCCATCGCCCATAACACCGACACTACGGATGCCTGGTAAAACGGTAAAGTATTGCCAAATATCACGATCTAGGCCAGCGTTTTTGATTTCTTCACGTAGAATTAAATCACTATCGCGAACGATTTCTAATTTTTCTGGTGTGATTTCACCGATGACACGAATACCTAAACCGGGACCAGGGAATGGTTGGCGCCAAACAAGTGCTTCAGGCATGCCTAACTTTTCGCCTAATTCGCGGGCTTCATCTTTAAACAAAGTCCGTAATGGTTCGATCAATTCAAAATGCATGTCTTCTGGCAAACCACCAACGTTATGATGTGACTTAATGGTTTGTGCTGTATCAGTACCACTTTCGATCACGTCGGTATACAGTGTCCCTTGCGCTAAGAAGTCGATTCCCTTCAGCTTAATAGCTTCATCGTTAAAGACTTGGATAAATTCGTTACCAATGATTTTACGTTTCGTTTCTGGATCAGAAACGCCAGTCAATTTATCTAGGAAACGTTTTTGTGCGTCGACCTTGATAATATTTAAGCCAAATTTGCCTTCTAAGCTATCCATAACTTGGTCAGCTTCACCTTTGCGCAGTAAGCCATGATCAACAAAGATACTGACTAATTGATCACCGATCGCTTTGTGCAACAGGACACCAACAACGGAACTGTCAACACCGCCGGATAAGCCAAGCAAGACTTTACGGTTGCCCACTTGTTTGCGGATTTTTTCAATTTGTAGATCAATGAAGTCAGCCATTGACCAGTTGCTACGAGCGCCAACTACATCAAACGCAAAATGACGTAAGATTTCAGTTCCGTATTCAGTGTTTTGAACTTCAGTATGGAACTGTAAACCATAGAATTTGCGTTGATCGTCAGCCATTGCTGCAATCGGGCAATTCTTACTAGTTGCCGTTTGAACGAAGCCATCGGGCACGCTAGTCACTAAATCACCGTGGCTCATCCATACATATTGGTCTGCTGGCAAATCCTTGAACATAACGGCTTCTGGGTCAGTTACATGAATGTCAGCATGGCCGTATTCACTATTATTGGCGTTTTCAACGACACCACCAGCCAAATTCTGAGCCATCAATTGCATCCCGTAACAGATACCTAAAATCGGAATGCCCAAATTATAAATTTCTGGATCAACTTGGAACGCTCCTTCATCATAGACACTGTTTGGACCGCCAGAGAATATAATGCCTTTTGGATTCATGGCTTTGATTTCTGCCGCAGTTAATTTATGCGACAATAATTCGGAATAAACCCCGAATTCACGAATCCGCCGGGTGATTAATTGGTTATACTGACTACCGAAATCGAGCACGATAATTTTATCAAAATCTTGCATGTTCGTCGTTGCCAACAAATTCACCTCATTATAGTATATTGATTTGCATAACTTTTTTCAATAAACCTATTCTACTGATTGAAACGCTCGAGGTCAACTGTTCCGAGCAGAGCGTGTTCAAAAAAGTGTTCATTGCGGCGTTAGAACTTACGTAAATAAATTTCATTGATGCGATGATTGGTTGTTTTATGTAAAATCACATCAGCACGATTACGCGTTGGTAGAATATAATCTCGCAGATTCGGCAAGTCGTTGGTCGCCCAAACGTGCTTGGCCATCGCCATTGCGGCTTTACGGTCACCAATGGCATACGGATAATAATAATTAGTCGGATCAGCAAGCGCGATCTCCAATAACACTTTAAAACGGTCTAGATACCACTGCTCGATCAACACCGGATCAGCGTCAACATACACCGAAAAATCAAAGAAATCACTGACGTAAAGTTGCTGATTGCTCGGCAGCTGCAAAACGTTGATTCCCTCGACGATCAAAATATCTGGTGAATCAATTAAATCATATTCATCTGGTAAGCGATCATAAATTTGATGTGAATATTTAGGCGCCTTGACTGGTCCTAGGTTATTTTTCACTTCATTCATAAACATAATTAAATGTTCCATATCATAACTTTCGGGAAACCCTTTACGGGCTAATAACCCGCGTTTTTTTAATTCAGCATTGGAATATAAAAAACCGTCAGTGGTGATATTTTGAATTTTTTTAGTTGGATACGCGCGGGTCAGCAAAACTTCCAGCAAGCGGGCAGTGGTACTTTTGCCAACCGCCACACTCCCGGCAATACCAACAACAAAAGGCGCCTTATGTGAACGTAAGCGCAGAAAATCAGCCCGATCTTGTTGCTGACTTTGATATTGATTGTAATAAACATGGATCAAATGACGTAATGGCAAATAAATTTCCTTAACATCGGCCAACGAGATACGATCATTCAACGACTTGGCTTGATCCAAATCAGCCTGTGACAAAGGTGCCATGCCATTACGATAAAATCGTTTCCATTCCTGTCGTTCAATTTTGTAATAGTTCATTTCGTTTTGCAAACCAAGTTCCTCCGTCACTACAATAAAGTTCGTCGTATTGCTGCCTGATTCCGCAGCGTTAAATTAGCAGCATAACGCTGTGCATACTCGGCACAAATGATTTTTTCCAGTCGGCTTTCCGGTTGCGGCTGTGGCCAATCTGGCTGTTGCGTTAGGCTGATCAGCGTCACAAATGCTTCTGCAACTAATTGATGTGCCGTGGTCAGCACGTAAACGTACACTTCTAACGCCCGCTGGGTGGCCCCACTCACGAAGCTATAAATCGTAAATGAAGTTCCATACGTTAACGGACGGATAAAATCAAAACGATCAATACTGGCCGTGACCACTTTTTGCTGGCCAAATCGGTGCGCCGATTCTGCAACCTGATCATCAACTAAATGTAACAAGTGGCCACCATGCAATGTTTGGTGTGAGTTTAAATCCTGATAACGGACACGATACTGCTGCTGTACTAACGACGCGCGACAACTTTTAGTCACCAAGATGATCACTTCTTCCAGCATAATTTGTTTAGTTGATTTTTACACCAATACCTCAGCCAATAAACACATTGTGTAAGCATTACCAGAATTATAGCACACGTTTATCCTAAATTTAATCGTAAATCTAAGCGATAAGATAGACATAATTACGAAGTTTAGCACCACCGGCTAGCCTATGCTGCTCATAACTAAAGCGTTAACACTAAATCCACTAGCTCTTTTCAGTAAAACATTCTCGCAATAGCTTTGCAATTAGCGTAAAATGGGGGCTACGTGCTTTTGTCACAGCTTGATACAAGCACACGCAGACTGTCTGTCAGTATGAAGCTATGTCAGTTCATACATCATGTATTTAGTAAAAGGAGTCCATCATGAAGATTGCCGTTGTTACTGATAGTGCCAGTTATTTGTCCCCTGAACAAGCTGCCACTAATGACATTACTGTCGTGCCGATCACCGTCATCTTTGGGCAGCACGCTTATAAAGAAAATATCGATATCACGACAAAAGATTTTTACGAAAAATTAACTAGCGAAAAAGAATTACCGACCACTGCGCAGATCTCAATGGGTCAGATTCAAGCGGTCTATGACGATTTAGCGGCTCAAGGTTATGAAGCAGTGATCAGCATCCACCTATCCAGTGGTATTACTAGCTTCATCAATAATTTGGAAGCTTATTTGCCTAACATCACCAATATAAAAGTCTATCCATTTGATTCTAAGTTAACTAGCGCCGCTGAGGCTAATCAAGCTTTATTAGCTGCTAAGTTAGTTCAAGCGGGTAAGTCAGTAGACGAGATCATTGCTGCACTGACCGAATTACGCGCAACTCAACACGTTGATTTTGTGGTCGATGATCTTAGCCATTTAGTCCGTACTGGCCGGCTAAGCAACACTTCTGCGCTACTAGGCAACATGTTACGGATCAAACCAATTCTGCGTTTCAATGACGCTGGCCAAATTATCGCCGTCGCCAAGGAACGCACGATGCGCCGCGCATTTTCCCACATCAAAGCTGATTTAGAAAGCTTTATTGCTGCGGCAGATTATCCAGTTCGTATCGATGTGATCGACGGTGACAATCAAGCCACTAGCGACGAATGGATCGCGGACCTAAAACAATCCTTTCCTGAAGCGACCGTTGACGCCAGTAGCCTTGGTCCAGTGATCGGTGTGCATACTGGCCGTAAAATGATGGGCGCAGTTTGGTCACGCGATTATCAAGATATCGAATAGCGCCATCAGTTCAATATCGGTGGTCAAAAATATAAATTAAAAAGACGAGCTAGGCAGATGCCCAGCTCGTCTTTTACTATCCAATTCGAAATTCCTGTATAAACTTTATATCGACCACTGTTTCCCCATCCACGTTATGTGTGGGCACACAGTGTAACAGTTTGCGTTCAGTTAAGTAACGACTAAATGTTTTCATACTCGGTACGCCCAATACTGCGGAATTCTGCGGCTGCGCAAAATTAACTTTAACCAGCTGATAGTCACGCTTTAATCCAATCATAACTTGTTCAATTGCCCGAATCGCAACTTCACCCGTTTTAAGAAACAATGGTGGTACCGCATCACGCTGAAAAATTGCTTCACCTGAATATATTGTGTGGCGCCGGCCATTTAAAGCAGTGTAGCTGGCGGTATATGCTACTGTGACCGCATCTAATTTAACCTTGTTATTAAAATTAATTTGATACTTCTCCATATCTACGCCCCCAATATAAATATGCTGAAACCGTTATTATTAGTTTAGCATATTTTAGGGATATTACTGACTAATACACATAAATATTAATCTTGTACCCGCCACTGATAAATTTTATGACTCACAATAACTAATAAACCAAGTAGTAATAACAAACCGACAGTGGTGCCTAATGGCAGGTTAATTTTCTGCAATTGATAATAGCTCCACACCCCAAAGAGCCAGAGTAACAGATTCCATAACTTGGGCAGGCTACGTTTAGTCACAAAATAAGTGGTAAACACAATTGCGTATAGCGGCGTGAAAACAGAACCAATAAAGTATAAGAAATTCTCATAGCGGCTCATGGAAATACCTAACGCGATCAACAAACCGAGCACCGTCACAATGATCGCCATAAAATTTATCCGTCGATTATGTGTTAAGTTATTGACACTAGTGGCCGCAGAATAAGCATCCATAAAAGTCGTCGTCACTGTAGAGAAAATAATGATCAACAATGCCACTAAGCCAAGGCCGCTGGTTGCCAGTAATTTGGTCACATCCGTCATGCCTGTCCTAGTGACAACTAATAAGCCGAGTATAAACATAAACGAGCTACCCATAAAATAGCCAAGTGAACTGGTTAAGGCGCTAATTAGCGGGCGCTGCTTGGTTTGCGTATAATCACCGATCACTGGTAACCAGGAAAGTGCCATGGTCACATTAAGCTCAACTGCTGCCCCAAATGAAAGTGTCCCAACCGCTAAATGTGGCGCAACACTAGGCGTGCGCAAAATAATAACTAAAATTAATAGCGTGCCACAAAACAACAACCCCACCACTAAATTATTGATCCGCAATAACCATTGATAATCAAACAATAGCCAGATAACGATCAATAATGCGACGATCACACTCATGATAACAACATTCTGAACACCAAACAGACGCTTGGTCACGCCATTCATTGCTTGGGCAGCATTAACGATCATCACCGCCGTCCAACCTAAAAGCTGTAGGGCATTAAGCAGCGAAAAGGCCCAGACCCCTTGCGCTCCAAAAGTTGCTTGTGTCGACTGAATTGCCGTTTGTTTTTGGGCAGCGCCAATATAAGCAGCTGGCAACAAAAATAAAAAACAACCAATCACATGACCAACTAGAATTGCCAATACGCCTTTACCTAAACCAAGTGGCGCCAACAAGGTGCCGGTCATAATTTCTGCAATCGAAATTGCTGCGCCTAACCATAATAAAAATTGGCTGCGTGAAGTGAACCCCAAATATTGGACGAAACTTTAAGCGACTTTCTGGGTGGTAAGAACACGGTATTTAACCGGGCTCTTACCACCCAGTTTTGTTTTGATTCGTGTGACATTATAATATTGAATCCAGTTCGATACGGCTAAAGTTAA
>NZ_RHOE01000072.1 GCF_003946385.1 Loigolactobacillus zhaoyuanensis | reverse complement strand
TGACTGTGGTATTCTGTTCTTGCATCAAGACAATAACCTCTTTCATTGTTTGTGTAGGAACATCAATGATAACAGAGATTTGTCTTGGTGTTTTTTATTTTATCAATTAGCTAAAAGTATTTGGCTAACTTGATTATAAAACGCGCGATTCTAAAAATAACTCATTTTTATCAAAAAATTCTATGTTTTTCGCAAAATTCGGGCAATTCCCTAATCGCAGTATAGCATTGTACATGATATTGTGAATATTAGGGAAAAGTCTTACTTTTATACGTGACTTTTCACCAGCAAATGGTGTCTTAAAAATAATTCTGTTGAGTCAATTATTGAACGATCTGCTAATGGATCATTCAATGATCTAGATCGATACTCAGGATCTGAATGCATTTTAGACACTCTGGTTAAGGTAACGTTCAATAAATTAGAATCAAGTTCTGGAAGGGACGTGAGGGATCGTGAAGTCTCGCTTTTTTAAGCAAGTCGAGAAATTTAACGGCAGTTTCACTCAGCTGGAAGAAAATAATCGCCGCTGGGAAAAATTGTACAAGCAGCGTTGGGCGCACGACAAAGTAGTTCGCACAACGCATGGCGTCAATTGTACCGGCTCGTGTAGTTGGAATGTTTACGTCAAGCAAGGCATCATTACTTGGGAGCATCAGGCGACTGATTATCCATCGTGTGGGCCGAACATGCCTGAATTTGAACCTCGTGGCTGTCCACGTGGCGCTAGTTTCTCTTGGTATGAGTACAGCCCCGTGCGGATCAAGTATCCTTATATTCGCGGCAAGCTATGGCAATTGTGGACAGAAGCTAAGGAACAAACCGGCGATCCAATCACGGCTTGGGCCAGTATTGTTGAAGATAAAGAAAAAACGCATTACTACAAAAGCGCCCGCGGTCATGGTGGCTTAGTCCGTGTCCATTGGGATGAAGCGCTGGAATTAATTTCAACCATGTTAATTTATACACTGAAAAAATATGGTCCTGACCGCATCGCTGGTTTCTCACCGATTCCAGCAATGTCGATGATCAGTTATGCTTCAGGTGCGCGCTTCCTTTCATTGTTAGGCTCAGAAATGTTGAGCTTCTATGATTGGTATGCCGATCTACCACCGGCGTCACCACAAGTTTGGGGCGAGCAAACCGACGTGCCTGAATCTAGTGACTGGTATAACAGCCAATACATTATGATGTGGGGCTCTAACGTACCGTTAACGCGGACGCCGGATGCCCATTTCATGACTGAAGCGCGTTACCATGGGACTAAAATCGTCGCCGTCAGCCCAGATTATGCGGAAAACGTTAAATTTGCTGATAACTGGCTAGCACCACATCCCGGGACTGACGCGGCGTTGGCACAGGGCATGACCCATGTCATTTTAAATGAATACTATCAAAAGCGGCAAGAACCACAGTTTATTAATTATGCAAAACAGTTTACTGATCTCCCATTCTTAGTTTTCTTGGATCCAAGTCAAGCTAATGATAGCCACTTTACTTCTGGTCGTTTCGTACGGATCAGTGATTTAACGGATGAATCAGTAGCTAACGCTGAATGGAAGCCAGTTGTTTGGGATGAAAATACGCAAAAAATTGTTGTGCCAAACGGTACTGTCGGCCAACGTTGGGAAGATAATCGCAAGTGGAACCTAACGCTTAAAGATGATGATGGTAATCCAATCAATCCCGAATTAAGTGTCGGTGCTGATAGCGAAAATGTTGTTGTTGATTTTCCTGTGTTCGATAGTCAAGGTAACGCTGTTTTACCACGTCATTTACCAGTCCGTTCAATTACTTTGGCTAATGGTCAACAAAAATTAGTGACCACCGTTTATGACTTGATGATGAGCCAATACGGGATCAAGCGTAATGCTGAAGACGAGTTAGCAGCAAAGAGCTATGACGATGTAGATAGTATCTATACGCCGGCTTGGCAAGAACAAGTCACTGGCGTTAAGCAAAGTCTAGTGATCCAGATCGCTCGGGAATTTGCCCAAAATGCGCTGGATACTGGCGGCAAGTCAATGGTG
The DNA here is from genome assembly GCF_003946385.1 of Loigolactobacillus zhaoyuanensis. Lineage (GTDB taxonomy): Bacteria > Bacillota > Bacilli > Lactobacillales > Lactobacillaceae > Loigolactobacillus > Loigolactobacillus zhaoyuanensis. The sequence goes on along the minus strand of NZ_RHOE01000072.1, from coordinate 8,521 downwards.
ATCATGGGCGCCGGGATCAATCACTGGTTCAATAGTGATATGAATTATCGGACAATCATTAATATGTTGCTACTGTGCGGTTGTGAAGGCGTTTCTGGTGGTGGCTGGGCCCATTATGTTGGCCAAGAAAAGTTACGACCAGCAGAAGGTTGGGCAACGATTGCCTTTGCCAACGACTGGCAACCTGGTGGCGCGCGCCAGCAAAATGGGACCTCGTTCTTCTATTTTGCCAGCGATCAGTGGAAATACGATGAACTCGATAATCGCGCACTGAAGTCACCGGTTAAAAAGGTGAAACATAGCTACGATCATCCAGCTGACTATAACCAAATGGCGATCCGCTTAGGCTGGTTACCCGGTTATCCGCAATTTGATCGCAACTCACTTAGCTTCACTGAACAATACAAGACCACTGATATTGGTGAAATCAGTAAAAAAGTTGTTGCCGATTTGAAGTCTGGCGATTTAAGCTTTGCCGCTGAAGATCCTGATGCACCACAAAATCAGCCTAAGGCAATGTTTGTTTGGCGTTCAAACTTATTTGCTTCTTCAGGCAAAGGGCAAGAATACTTTATGAAGCATTTGCTCGGTGCTGAAAATGGCTTGTTAGCTAAGAGTAACGACAACTTCAAACCAACTGAAATGAAGTGGAACGATGAGACCATCGAAGGTAAGCTGGACTTATTAGTTTCGCTAGATTTCCGGATGGTAACGACACCGTTGTACGCTGACGTTGTTTTGCCAGCGGCGACTTGGTATGAAAAAGAAGATCTATCTTCCACCGATATGCATCCATTTATCCACCCATTTAATGCGGCGGTTAGTCCATTGTGGGAATCAAAGAGTGACTGGCAGACCTTTGCGGAATTGGCTAAGACATTCTCCAAAATGGCAGCTAAATACATGCCAGATCCAGTTTATGACTTGAAGACGCAACCTTTGGCCCACGATACCAAGCAAGAGATCTCGCAACCATTAGGTGAAATCAAGGACTGGAAGTATGGCGAAATCGAACCAATTCCTGGTAAGACCATGCCAAGTTTGTCCTTAATTAAGCGTGATTACAGCCAGGTCTACGACAAGTATGTCGCCTTAGGCCCACACGCTGACGGCAATACTGGCGCTACCGGCTATTCTTACAGTGTTAAGCCAGAATACGCTGAACTGCGTGATCGTAATTCGGTTTGGGATGATGGCATCAACGTTGATTGTCCAAAACTTGATCAGGATAAGAAAGTCGCTGAAGCAGTCTTGCTACTTTCCAGTGCCACTAATGGTCATGTTGCACAACGGGCATGGGCGGATGCTGAAGCCAAAACTGGCCGTGAATTACGCGACATTAGTGCTGGTCGGGCTGAAGAAAAGATTACCTTTAAGGCGATCACAACTGAGCCACGGGAAGCTATTCCAACGCCAGTCTTTAGTAGCTCTAAGCATAATGGCGATCGTTATTCACCATTTACGTTGAACATCGAACGCTTAGTGCCATTCCGGACGTTAACTGGGCGGCAACAGTTCTATCTCGATCACGAAACATTCCAGGAATACGGTGAAGAATTAGCCACTTACAAGCCGACTTTGCCACCAACGGTAATGGGGCCAAAAGATACTAAGATCACGCCGGAAGCCAACGAATTGACCTTGCGTTACATGACACCGCATGGTAAGTGGAATATTCATACCATGTATTACGATAATTTAGAAATGCTGACGTTATTCCGTGGCGGCCCGAACGTTTGGCTCAGCCCACTAGACGCTGACAAAATTGGCATCAAAGATAACGATTGGTTAGAACTTTATAACCGGAATGGTGTTGTCACAGCGCGGGCAGTCGTCAGTCATCGGATGCCTGAAGGCTCGATGTACATGTACCATGCCCAAGATATGGAAATTCAGGAACCATTATCGACGATCACCGGTAATCGTGGTGGTAGCCATAATGCACCTACGCAGATTCACATCAAGCCAACGCAAATGGTCGGTGGCTACGCACAATTGAGTTATGGCTTCAACTATTATGGCCCAATTGGGAACCAACGTGATTTGTACGTTAAAGTCAGAAAATTAAAGAAGGTGAACTGGAATGAGGATTAAAGCGCAGATCGGCATGGTCTTAAATTTAGACAAATGTATCGGTTGTCATACCTGTTCAGTGACATGTAAAAATACTTGGACTAACCGTCCGGGTGCCGAATATATGTGGTTTAACAACGTTGAAACCAAACCCGGTGTCGGCTATCCCAAACGTTGGGAAGACGAAAGTCACTATCATGGCGGCTGGGAGCTTAACAACAAAGGCAAGCTACAACTAAAAGCCGGTAACAAGCTGAATAAAATTGCTTTAGGTAAGATTTTTTACAATCCCGACATGCCAGAACTAGATGATTACTACGAACCATGGACCTATGATTACCAAACGCTATTTGGCCCAGAAAAGAAGCATCAGCCAGTAGCGCGTGCTAAATCGCAGATCACCGGCGAATTTATGGATTTAAAAAACGGTCCCAACTGGGATGATGATTTAGCAGGCTCACCTAATACGTTTGACCAAGATCCTAACATGAAAAATATCGAAACTGATATTAAAGCTAACTTCGAGCAAGCCTTTATGATGTACTTGCCACGCTTATGTGAGCATTGTTTAAACGCACCTTGTGTCGCTTCATGCCCATCTGGCGCCATGTACAAGCGTGACGAAGACGGTATCGTGTTGGTCGATCAAGAACGCTGCCGTGGCTGGCGTTTCTGTATGACTGGTTGTCCTTATAAAAAGGTTTACTTCAACTGGCGGACGAATAAAGCTGAAAAATGTACTTTCTGTTATCCACGGATCGAAGAAGGTATGCCAACCGTTTGTGCCGAAACTTGTGTCGGCCGGATCCGTTATATCGGCGCCATGTTATATGACGCTGATCGGGTGGCTGAAGCAGCTGAAGAACCTGATGATACGAAGTTGTACGAAAGCCAATTAAGCTTATTCTTAGATCCTAACGATCCTGAAATAATCGAACAAGCGCGTGCTGATGGTATCAGTGATGAAATGCTCACTGCTGCCCAAAATTCACCAATTTACCGGATGGCTGTTACTGAAAAAATTGCCTTCCCATTGCATCCCGAATACCGGACAATGCCAATGGTTTGGTACGTACCGCCTTTATCACCAATTATGAACTATTTTGAAGGCCGCGATTCGATCAACAATCCAGAAATGATTTTCCCTGGTATCGATGAAATGCGGATTCCAGTTGATTATTTGGCTAGTCTTCTGACCGGCGGTAACACTGAAGCTATCAAGGCTGCCTTGTACAAACTGGCTATGATGCGCTTGTATATGCGTGCCCGCACCAGTGGCAAGGACTTCGATGTTGAAAAATTAGGCCGCGTTGATTTAAATGAGCGCAGCGCGACTTCCTTGTATCGCTTATTAGCAATTGCTAAATATGAAGATCGCTTTGTTATCCCAACTAACCACAAAGAACAAGTTGAAGATGGCTACGCTGAACAAGGCAGCTTAGGCTACGACGAATGCCAAGGCTGTACCTTAGCACCACAACATAGCAGCATGTTCCGCAAAGCTGAAGCCGGCAAGTCGACGGCAGAGATCTATGCTGAAACATTCTATGGGGGGATCTGGCGTGATTAATATTGAACGCGTGGATCAATTGCGGCCGGGCTTCGTCTATTTTGCACACTGGCTCGATTATCCCGATGATGAATTATTGCAGCCAACGTTGGCCGCTGATTTTGCCCGTGATTATCCGGAAACGCCGAACAAGGCCGCGTTAGTTGCCTGGATCGAAAAAATGCAGCAGAAGTCGTTATTTGACCTGCAGCAAGAATATTCAAATCTTTTTGACTTGAACAAGCGTTTTACGCTATATTTAAGTTACTATCGCTATCAGGACTCACGGGAACGTGGGCAACTGCTGGCTAAATTAAAGATGTTGTACGAAATGTTTGGCGTCTCTGTTGATAGTGACGAACTGGCTGATTATATGCCGTTAATGCTGGAATTTTTGACCTATGGTAACTGGGATCAGGATGAGCGGCAACAGGACATTGGCCTTGTGTTCCAAGTCATTGAAGACGGTACTTTCAATCTATTGAAAAATGAAGCTGAATATGCCGGCGAAGCGTATCTTGAATTGATTCGCTTACTACGGCAAGAATTCAAATCCTGCATCATCGCACAACAGGAGGTGTCATAGATGATTGCGAGCCATCCGTTTCAATTTTTCTTGTGGGCTATTTATCCATATTTAATGCTGGGGTCATTTGTCTTCGGCACGATCATCCGCTTTGCCTTTTTCCACCCAACGGTTACCGCTAAATCCAGCGAATTGTTGGAGAAAAAGACGTTGATGGTTGGGAGCATTATGTTCCATGTCGGCATTATCGGGGTGTTCTTTGGCCATATTATCGGGGTGTTGATCCCGAAAGCATGGACTGACGCGCTAGGAATCAGCGATGAGTTTTACCATCATATCATCGCGATGCCAGCTGGCGCATTCTTCGGTATCTTGGCAACCGTCGGGGTCTACATCTTATGCTTCCGCCGTTTCCATGATCATCGTGTGTTCCATGCCAGCTCGACTGGTGATTTAGTCGTGATCGTGGCGTTGACTGCCGAAATTACTTTAGGGATGTTGTCCTCCTTTGTTGCTGGGCCAATCAATCCTGACTTTAATTATCGGACGTCATTGGCGATCTGGGTACGCCAAATTTTCATGTTCCACCCAGATTTCCGCTTGATGCTTCAAGTTCCGTTAATGTTTAAGTTCCACGTGATTTTCGGTTTCATGATTTTCGGTGCTTTCCCGTATACGCGTCTGGTGCACGCTTTGGCGTTACCATGGCAGTACGTTTACCGGCGTTTCATCGTTTATCGTCGCCGACCACAAATTTAGCGTACAAAATAGCGTTATAACGAAAACTCGTTATAACGCTATTTTTAGATTAAAAATGTAACGTCAGCTGATGATCGGGTAAGTTATGATCGCCGTTTAAGGTATTGAATGGCTGCGTTAATTGCGGATTTTGCGCTGCTAATTTATAACCAGTGGTGCGTTTTAACTTAGCAAATGCGGCTGACTTAGCGAAATCATTACCCGTTTCGAAGCGCCAATTCAGGTCAATCAAACAGTTGATTTCAGCGCTAGTCTGTTGCCTAGTTAAGCCACTGTCAGTTGTGCCCAGTCGTGCGACCATATTGCGGTTCATCTGCTGAAATAGCTGTTTCAAATGTTGCTGGTAGTGAACTAAATTTGGTTGTTGCCGCTGCTTAGCGGTTAGGTAAGGCGTTAAATTAAGTTGGTGCGTTTGGTAGTGAAATTTATGCGGCGTTAAGGTGACAACGCCGTAACTGGCTGGCGTCATCGAGAAACTACCGCTGACGATTTCAGTGGTGGTGCATTTTTTAGCTGGATCAGCGGAAATATCTTGGGCGTGGATGTGACCGGAAAACAATACGGGTACGTGGTAGCGATTAAGCAGCCGGCGCAAAGTAGCCGCATTATCCAGCACCCAGCCTTTTTTCATCTGCGAATGGGCGTACAAATTGTGATGCGTGAAAACCAGCGTTTGCTGTCCGGCTGCCTTGGCGTCATGTAACTGTTCCCCGATCCAAAGTAGCGTGCTTTGCTTGAGTTTACCGCCAGTATTCGGTGCATCGGTGGCAGGCTGTGTCGAATATGTATTGTCGTCCAGCATTAAGAGCCGATACCGCTTGTTTAAATTTACTGCGTAGCTCAACGAATCATTATCGACGGCACAAGCAGCTTGATAATCATCAGCAAAAATTTGCCGCCACGCGCTGGGACTGATCTGTGTCGTCGCTTTTTGTTGCTTACCGGAAAACTGACGCGCCCAGCCATCGTCAATATCGTGATTACCAGGAATGATCAGCACGGCAATCCCCGCTTGGCGCAGTGGCTGCAGCCGCTGAGTTAAACTTTTGGCGCTGGCTAATTCGCCATTAAACGTAATATCACCAGTGATGATGATTGCAGTCGGCCGTTTTTTCAAAGCAGTTTGCACTAAAGCGTGTAGTGCAACTGGCTGATCAGTTAGATCCTTACCGGCCGCCGTTTTAATGATCTGTTTAAAAGCAGATCGATTGTCATGCAGACTAGGCGCGATAAAATGGGGATCTGATAGCACCCAAAAACTTGGCTGGGAGCTTTTAGTTAAATAGTGATCAGCGGCGTTAGTTGTGGTCAAACCTAGCGCCAACAAACAAGTGGTGATCAATAGCGTTAAAATAATCGGTACCCGACGCACGGTGATCACTTCCTTTTTGTATCTATTGTAGAAAACTCTGCCGAGAAAAACAAATCCCCGGATGTAGCTACTGCACGCCGATAATACTTTTCAAGGGGTAGTTTAATTAAGTATTACTAGTAAAACTAATATAGTTAAGTTATATAAAAGCGAAGGGGTGATCATAATGTCAGATAATACGACGTCTATAACTCGTAAATTAGGTAACTCAGTTGCAATCACATTACCTAAACGCCTAAATGTTGCTGTTGGTCAAGAATATAGCATCATAAAAAAACAAAGCGGTGCGATCACATTGATTCCTAAGGTCGCTGATTATTTTGCTAATGCTGAACCGGATGAGTTTTATACACCGGAGCTCAACGTGGGTTATACGCCATATGGCAGTGAGGTTGGCGAATAATACAAATTAAAAAGCGGCGGCCAGTGCTAGTAATGAGTCAGGATAATTATAATCGAGCGACGCACCTGGTTATTGTTTGTCCAATCACTTCAACCACAAAACGGCGGCCATTTTTAGTGCCGATCACAACCGAATTACTTGCTAAGGAAAGTGTGGTTAATACAAATCAGCTATTTTCTTTGGACTACACCGAGCAAGCTGGGCGTGGTCCGGAAGTATTGGGTGCCTTGGACGAAGAAACCTTTTACCAAGTCGCACAGAATATTCTGTTAAACTTTAACTTTCCATTGTGATGATGACGAATAATCAGCGTTTTTATCAACGATGAATTTGAGGTAGGGTAAATGAATAAATTGAGTAAGGCATTAATAATGGGGCTAGCGGTTACTGTCTATCAGTATTTTTTGTGATTATTGTGGCTGATCAATTAGTTGGTATTAGTCAGAATATAATTGGCGTAATCGATATTAGTGGCGCGGTTCTGGTTGTTTTATTAGCTGCATATGCGCTATTCAAGACACGCGATAGATGAGGTAGACTATTCTATCAAATTCGTTAGCAGCATAATTTTGCTAATATCTACGCTTAAAGCCATTTTACCAAGCTTTTAAAAACACCAATAACGTATATAATGGAAGAATGCTGGAATTGTTGTGAACAGTATCTATTTTTTTGTAGCGCTAATAAAATAAATGATTTTGGACCATAGGAGGATTCAACTAATGTCACTCATTACATTAAAATCAGACCGTGAAATTCGCGGGATGCAAAAATCAGGTGCGGTCTTAGCCGGCATGCACTTAGGTTTGCGCAAAATTATTAAACCAGGAATTTCTAGCTGGGATATTGAAAAATTTGCGCTGCGCTATTTGGCTGAAAATAACGCTAAGCCAGAAGAAAAGGGCTTTGAAGGCTATGAATACGCGACTTGTGTCAGTATCAATAATGAAATCTGCCATGGTTTTCCGCGCAAGGATGTTTTACTGAAAAATGGCGATCTAGTGAAGGTCGATACCGTGGTTTCTGTAGATGGCTACATGTCAGATTCTTGCTGGGCTTATGCGGTTGGTGAGGTCAGTGACGAGGTCAAAGACTTAATGGCAGTCACTAAAAAGGCGCTCTACTTAGGTATTGATCAAGCCATTGTTGGTAACCGTATTGGCGATATCGGTAATGCAATTCAAACCTATGTTGAAGACGAGCACGGTTATGGCGATGTGCGCGATTATATTGGTCATGGCATTCAGCCGACCATGCACGAATCACCGGATGTTCCCGGCTATGGTAAGGCTGGCAAAGGTCTGCGCTTGCGAGCGGGCATGACGATCACCATCGAACCAATGGTCAACGCGGGTGACTGGCGTTGTGATAGCTCAGCGCCCGATGGTTGGACGGTAACCACCGTCGACGGTTCATTGAGCTGCCAGTACGAGCACACCTTAGTCGTCACTGATGACGGTCCCAAAATTTTGACCTCACAAGATCCTGAATATGACGCTAAATATTTACTCAAATAAACAAACGCAACCAGTAAGCTAACAAGTTCTTTCTAAAGTTTTGTTATCCTATTAACTCGTGGGCAGATTAGTTTGGTTCCATTCCGGCAGGCAATAACTGAACATTCAACTATTGATTGTTTAAGTGGCAAAAGTTAGGCAGTTAGAACGTAAAACACCGGCAAAACAGTTTCTCCTGAATTATGCATATGCATCAAATTGATTGGCCAAATTATCAGTTTTACGTAATTTCTCTATATTCACGACTTGGGCTAGTCATGACTAGCCAAGTTTGACTTAATTTAGTTAGTTTGATTAGTTTTCATACTTGATCGCGTCAAAA
>NZ_RHOE01000071.1 GCF_003946385.1 Loigolactobacillus zhaoyuanensis | reverse complement strand
AACCTTGATGACGGTTATTCTGGATTACAATGACAAGTTTGATCAGCGGGTGCATAAGGGATTCAACATGGTTGAAGACACATTAGAATCTATGTTTTAAAAAAAGGACGAGAGGCTTTTCTATTTACACATAAAATTTGACACTCTCCGACGACGTCTATTAAAGCAAGTTCTAAATAAAATTATGATTCTATTTAAGTGATAATCATCCAAAACCATTAACCATACACCAATCTCATGACCTAAATACTTGCACCACCGCCACCAGATGAACCGCCACCGCTAGAAGAACCGCCGCCACCGAAACCACCAAAATGATCATTGTTATTAAAGAGCCAGGCTAAGATGGACCATAATTGCCAACTGCGCCCCCAAGGACTGAACATAAATCCAATAACAATAATCAGGCCAACAAGTTGTAGAATATTCTTCACGTTGAAAATACTACGATTGGAATTCATCCTATTTTGATAACCCTTATCAGATTTTCTATCATTCTTGTATCCGTAATGCCTGTCGACCAATGTTGTGATACTACTGAACGTTTTTTGCAATCCCTGATTGACAGTCTCAGTTGAGGTAGATTTTAACTGACTTTTATTACTGGCTAAAATTTGTCCAGCCTGGCTATCTGTGACGACATCTTCTAATCCGTAACCTACTTCAACACGAACATTACGCTTCCCATCATTTAAGGCATAAAGAATTAAAATACCATTATCCAGTTTTTTTTGACCAATACCCCACTTTGAAAATAAATCGGCCGCATATTGATCGACATCAGAATCACCAGTAGATTTTACTACCGCCAACATAATTTGCGGTTTGTCCTTGGTTTCGGCATATTGTTGATTCTTTGTACTAACCAAATCTTGTGTCTGTGAATTTAGTAAATTTACTTGATCAAAATAATTATCAGTCGGTATGCTAGGTAAACTGGCCGCCTGGACAAAAGTTGTTTGAAGTAGCAGCAAAAAAGGTAATAACAACCATAGCCACGCATTCGTTCTTTTTCGGTTCACGATGTCCACTTCCTAGTTGTCTAAATCAACTTTAGGTGCCTTATCAGCATTCGAATTTGCTTTGAATTCAGCTTTCTGGCCTAAACCCATCGTAGAAGCAAAAATATTTTTGGGAAAAGTAACTACATTTTGATTGTAAGTCTTAACTTGTTGAATATACCGACGCCGCTCAACCGCAATGCGATTTTCCGATCCTTCCAGCTGGGTCATCAATGTCGCAACATTAGCATTCGACTTCAAATTAGGATAATTTTCTTGGATCACATTGATTAAAGTACCAACTGAACTATTGATTTTATTATCGGCCTTGGCTTTTTCTTTAACTGTTGTTGCGCTACCGTAACTTTTCCGTGCATCAGCAATCTGACCAAAAACTTTTTGTTCCTGACTCATGCTGCCCTTAACTGCACTTACTAAGTTAGGAATCAGGTCGTAGCGGCGTTGCATCACATTTTCCACTTGACTCCATTGCGCCTCGACTTCTTGATTCTGTTTAGCCAAACTATTATAGGTTTCAACACTTATTGCACCAACGGCCGCAAGCGCTATTAAAATCACGCCTAAGCTAATCCACCAGGTTCTAAATCTTCGCGATTGCATTTTTCTCATCCTCTCAAAAATACGCTAAGTTATTTTTAACGAAGTTCTAGAAAATCTAAATGATCTAACCATGTTTATAGACCATTCAATAAAAGGATTCCAACAAATACAGCTATAACAGTATAGACAACTGCGACCACTACAGTCAGCACCGTTGCTTTTTTTGAATTTTGATTTTCCACTTTGTATCCTCCAATTTACGCAGTTACCGTAGTTAATTTGGTTCTATTGAGCATCAATGAACTGGCAACAACTGATAATGAACTTAATGCCATTCCTAGACCGGCTAATTCTGGACTCAAGATCAGCCCTAGTCCAACAAAAATACCAGCAGCAACGGGGATACCTAATGAGTTATAAATGAACGCCCAAAACAGATTTAACTTAATTCGATTAAACGTTTTTTGACTCAACTCGAGTGCATTGACAACATCTAACAGATTATTCTTAACTAAGATAATGCCACCAGATTCAATTGCAATATCCGTACCAGAACCCATGGCAATGCCGACATCAGCGGTTGTTAATGCTGGCGCATCGTTAATACCATCACCAACAAAGGCTACTGGTGCTTGTTGTTGAAGTTGTTTAACGTGATCAGCCTTATCGCCGGGTAAAACATCAGCAATGACCTCATCAATGCCAACCTGATCAGCAATTGCACGAGCAACTCGTTCGTTATCACCAGTCAGCATCACCGGACGTAGGCCACGCTTCTTAAGTGCCGCAATTGCTGTAGCCGAGCTTTGCTTTGGTGCATCCTGAATAGCAATTAACCCGATAATTTCATTATCGTAGCCAACGATCACTACGGTTTTAGCTTCGCTTTGTAGTTGTACCATCTTAGCCGTTAATTGATCGGTAAGTTTATAATTATCAAGTAACTTATCATTACCAATAAAGGCTTCTTTACCATTGATTTGTGCCTTGACTCCCTTACCCTCAATCGCTTTGAAACCTTGTGCAGTATTGGGAGTGATGCCTTGCTCTTTAGCCTTTTCTAAAACAGCCGCCGCCAAAGGATGCTCCGAAGAAATTTCTAGATTGGCTGCCACATTCAATACCGCTTGCTCATCGCCAACAATATCCGTCACCTTTGGTTTACCCACAGTGATTGTTCCTGTTTTATCAAAAACAACTGTTTTGATCGTATTAACTGCCTCTAGCACTTCACCGTTCTTAATCAGAATCCCCATCTTTGCACTCCGCCCTGTACCAACCATTAGAGCTGTGGGGGTAGCAATTCCTAGTGCACATGGACAAGCAATAATAATCACAGAAACAGTAAATAACATGGCAGTCACTACACTAGCTCCAAGTAAAACATACCAAACGAAAAAGGCCAGAATAGCGATAATTAGAACAGCGGGAACAAAAATATCAGAAATTTTATCAACGGTTTTTTGAATCGGTGCATGACTTGTTTGAGCCTTTTTGACCATCTCAACAATTTGCGCCAATAATGTATCATCACCAACCTTACTAGCTCTAAACATAAATGTTCCTGTACTATTCATTGTTGAACCAATCACTGAATCGCCAACTTTTTTCTCGGTTGGTATGCTTTCACCTGTAACCATCGACTCATCGATTGTTGAACTACCCTCGGTAATAACACCATCTACAGCAATTTTTTGACCTGGTTTAACGCGAAGAATATCACCGACAACAACTTCTGCCATTGGAATTTTTACAATCTCACCATTGCGCAAAACCTCTGCCTCTTTTGCCTGTAAATCTAGTAACTTAGCTACTGCACCTGATGCACTACGTTTCATATTTTCTTCAAAAACTTGTCCTAATAGAATTAGTGTAATAACAAGTGCTGCGTCTTCAAAGAAAACATCTTTGTTATTAAACATTGCATAAATGCTGTATAAATAGGCTGTTCCAGTCCCAATCGCTACTAAAGTGTCCATATTAGCATGGTGGTGCCGAAATGATGCCCAAGCACTTTGTATAAATGCCCGACCAGAGACAGCCATTACTGCGGTTGTCAGTAGAAACTGCGTCCACATACCTCCTGGTAACTCAAAGCCAAAAGGACTAGCAACCATATTTATTAATATTGGAGTGGAAACAATCAAAGAAAATATAAATCGATTTCTTATATTCATTTTATAACCACCTTTCCGTAGGCCATATCCATACCACAATGAAATTGATATTCGCCGGCCTTATCAGTATTAATTGAAAAAGTTTGTTGTTCATTTATTGGCAGAAATCGTTTGATACCAAGTTCCGGCAAAACAATTGTATCGACACAGCCTTTTTCGCTGATTCTTTTAAAAGTGATTTCTGCAGGGATCCCCTTGATTAGTTCTACAGCATCTGGATGATAGCCACCATCAACGATTACCATAATGCTTTGTTTCTTATCTGTCATAACGATTACCTCCAATATTTTTAATAAGCTTGCTTATTTTACAATTACTTTTCCATGAAACATATTCATTCCGCAAGCATAGTCATACTCACCGGATTTACTTGTATCAATATCGATCACATGATCCTTATTCTGTGGTAAAAATTCATTGATACCAAAATCTTCAAAAACTACTTGCTCCAAGCAACTAGATGGATCTTTACGATTAAAGGTTATTTGGGCAGGAACTCCGCGCTTCAAAATTACGGTACTAGGCGTATAACCACCACTAACAATCACATTGACATCCTGTCTATTATCCGTTATATCTGCCGCAACCTCCTTAGCTGTATGTTTACCGAAGAACCACCAAACAATAAATCCAACTAGCAAACCAGCTACTATTGTTACCAAAATTTTATCCATGATCAGACTTCCTTTTTTTATAAAAATTAATTTTATTCGGTCATACGACAACCATCTTTTTATTAAACAAGCAATTACAGTTAATTACGTTGAAGCATTTATAAGCTTTTCCATTGTGACCGTCAATTTCATTCAGGTTCATCACTCCCTTACGTTTACACTTGTAAACGATACAAATATCATACCTCTTAAGTTTACAAATGTAAACACAAAAAGCAAAAAAATTTATTCTGTTGTAAAGCCCTGGTCAATTCAAGAAGCTTTACCAAATTCTGCAGTATATAATTTACCAAGTAATGACAATCGCTCACGCTTCCGCTGTTTTGATGGTACAAAAACACCGATATCCTCAATACTGAATCCCGTAACCAGGCTTTGTTCATTAAACACAATCGGGTTCTTTAAAATTTTGGGGTGCTGATATACCGCAATCACTAATTGATTAAATGTTAGACCCTTATCAAAAACGTGTTCTTGAACAGCCTTCGAACGTATTGCAATCAAATCATCGCTACCATTATCGGATAGCAAAAACAAGTGCCTAATTTCCAATTCAGTTAATCGCTTTTGCATAATATTACGGATCTGTACATCAATTTTTTGATCATGAAACCAATCGAGCATTTTTCGTTTTGCCGGATCACTAGTATGAAAATACAGATTAATCATAATTTAGCCTCGCTTTCTTTTACATTATTAATTAATCAATTAAATAATTAGAAGCTTTTTGCTGTTTCCGTCGATAAACAAAGATACTGAGCATCACAATGAAAACAATCAATGATAATAATTGTGACACACGTACTTGGCCAAATAGATACAAGCTATCAGTTCGCATTCCTTCAACAAAAAATCGACCAAATGAATACCAAATCGCATAACTTAACGCAATTTCTCCCCGTTTAAACAGACCTCTTTTATGCCGTAAACTAAGGAGTAAGATCAAGCCAACAAAATTCCATACTGATTCATATAAAAAAGTTGGTTGATGATATGCACCGCCAATGTACATCTGTTGCACGATAAAGTTAGGCAAGTGTAACTGCTGCAAAAAACTGCGTGAAACAGCAGACCCAAAGGCCTCCTGGTTAACAAAGTTACCCCATCTTCCAATAACTTGACCTAACATAATGCCTGGCGTAACAACATCTAGGACCTGCCAAACTGATAAGCTACGCTGCCGACAGAAGACGATCAATGTAATCCCACCAGCAATTAGGCCACCATAAATGGCAATACCCCCTTGCCAAATCGCAATGATCTCATTTAAATGTTGTGAATAATACTGCCACTCAAAAATGACATAATAGATTCGTGCGCCAATCAATCCAATTGGCAATGCCCAGAATACTAAATCATAAATGTCATCTGCAGAAATCCTTTGTCGCTTAGTTTCGTTAATTGCAAGCAGCACACCAAGTACTGCCCCACTTGCAATAATAATACCGTACCAATGAACCAGAAAAGGTCCTAATTTAAACGCGATCGGGTTTAGTGCTCCCATATGATCATTCCCTCCTAATTATTCAATGGTAGTTTAACTGTAAAAATAGTCCCAACACCTAATTCACTGTCCACAGAAACTGAGCCACCATGAGCCACCACGATTGCTTTAACAATTGCTAAACCAATCCCTTGGCCGCCTTGTTGGCGATTTCGTGCTGGATCAGCCATATAGAAATGATCAAATACATGTGGGACATCCTTTTCTGTAATTCCACTACCGTTGTCTTCAATAGTTAAAACAACATTATCTGCTACACGTTTTAACTTAATTATTATTTTGCCCTTTGTTTGTGTAAATTTTATGGCGTTTGACAATAAATTGGTAATAACCTGATTTATTTTATTTGGGTCAATTGCAACGATGATTTTTTCCGTCTGGTAATCAAGCGTTATTCTTTTCTCCTCAAGATTACTTTGAAAATTATTTAAAACCTGCTGTATCAATTTACTAAGATCAGTATCAACTTTGATTAACTTATCATCGCGATGTTCAATTGAAGCAATATTTTCAATATTATTGATCAAGTGGGTCAACCGTATAACTTCATCATTTAAACTAACCAATCTTGCCTCATCAATTGGCCAGATTCCATCGATCATCGCTTCTAGCGAACCCTGAATCGTTGTTAATGGCGTGCGTAATTCATGAGCAATATCGGAAGACAAACGCTCCCGTAGCGCCTGATTCTTGGATAACTGGCGTGAAAGTTCGTTAGTTACATTTACTAGCGCATTTACCTCTACGATTTGTGTTTGTTGCGGTAACTGGTTTCGATAATCCCCAGACGCTACCGCCTGAGTAAAGGATACAATTTGTCGTAACGGTCTACTTAGATCACGAGCTATCCATACTGCAATGACTATTGCAACTAAAAATACAAAGATTGAAATACCGGCCAAACTAATTCGTAAATCATTGATAAATGCGACATCATGTCGTGTATACCCTAAAGCATCATTATGTGAGAATTGTACTAGGGCGACTTTTTTGGAATTAATCTTGATAGCTCCATTTTTTTTGTTCATACTATCTATATTTTTGGTATTAGTAGCCCTATGTAACAAGGTTTGACTTGGTTCCCATATTATTTTATTGTCAGTATTTTTCAAAACCAAAATAAGACCATCTTGCAATGCTCTAACACCGATCTTTTTAACTTTGGCCGGTTTCCAAGTACCATTGTTGATCAGATAACTAACCTTTAATTCGTTTTTATATGCGGTGAGCGTTGTATCATGTTTTTTCTGCACATATTTGTCAAAATGATCACTAACTAAACTCATGGTCATTAAACTAATTGAACCTACGATCAATAACACCAAAAATATAAAAGAGATTATTAGCTGTGTCCGAATCTGTCGTTTCATTCATCTTTACTCCCACCAAAACGGTAGCCTCGGCCATGAACCGTTATTATATAAACCGGCTTAGTATTATCACTTTCAATTTTTCGTCGTAAATTTTTAATATGAGAATCAATCATCCGATCTAGTCCGTCATAGTCAATTCCTCTAGTTAAATCGATTAACTGTTCACGGGTAAATATTTGTCGATAATAGTTCGCCATTGTTGCAAGAATATCATATTCTGTATGCGTCAGTGCAATCTCCATATCATGGACAAAAACTTGTTGCGATTCTAATTTGATTTTTAACTGTCCATTGTTAAAGGAGAGAACTTTTTCCGCTTGTTCTTCTGTGACACGTCGTAGTACGGTTTTTATCCGTTCTACTACCACTCGTGGACTAAAAGGCTTAACTACATAGTCATCGGCGCCAGATTGCAATCCGTTAACAATACTTTCATCACTTGATTTTGCCGTCAACATAATTATCGGTGTTTTACTATCTTGCCGTATTCTTCTGGTCACTTCATTACCATCTAAATCTGGTAGCATAAGATCAAGCACCACCAGGTTAGGCTGCCATTTATAAAACTTGGTCAAAGCTTCCGTTCCCGAGTAGGCCACCTCAACTTCAAATTTTTGTGCGATTAAATAGGCGGTAACTATATCTACAATTTTCTTTTCATCATCGACAACTAAAATTTTAGTCAAATTTTTTCATCTCCATATATTTTGCACATAATCTCCATACGTCTCTGGCATAATTATCAAAAAGAAAAAGAAGTGAACAAATATGTGGATGCTAGCAACAATTCTTCTAATTATCTTCTGCCCACTGCTACTATTCATCATGATGCTGGGTTTAATTCCACCACAACAACTTGACAGCATTAAGCAGACTTGGCGTAATTTCATTAAGCGAATTAAGTGACCGTTACGGCACAACTTGAATTTGGCCCATCATTCCGGTCTCTTCATGTTCAAGATTATGGCAATGATACATAAAAAACCCAGGTTGCGTGAATTTAATCATAATTTTATATTGGTTCCCCGGTCTTGTCATAATTGTGTCTTTCCTCCCTTGCATGTTACTTGCGGGTGTGTTGCCATTAACGCTCAATAACCGAAACTGAACGCCATGGATGTGAAAAGGGTGGATCTCACCCATCATATTATCCTTGTTACTAATCTTCCAAATTTGTGTCGTATTTTGTTTTACCTTTATATCAATTCGTTTCATTGAAAACTGCTTATTATTGATGCTTACCATATGTCCCATACCAGATAAGGTGATGTTTTGAACAACTTTTCGATTGAAATTATTGACCGACTGAATATTCGTTAGTCGATGGGGTATTTTGCTTCTCCTCCACGATTGCTCTTTATCCTCATTGTCAGAACGCTACTTTCCTTAGACTTTAGCTTGACCTGACTTCCCTGCGAGTAACCACCTAAATCAACGACGACTTCTGCCCGCTCTCCAGGTGTTAGTATAATTTGTTTCTCTGGAACTGGCTTTTTTAAAAATCCACCATCGGTACCAATCTGGTAAAGAGGTCTACCATCATTGAGTTTAAAAATATATTTACGGGCATTGGAACCATTTAATAGGCGTAATCGAATATATTTAGTTGTTGTTTCGATATATGGATTCTGAGTACCATTTACTAATAATTTATCACCTAATGTCCCATTACTAGATGCAGCCTGCCTATAATTCAATTGGTTATTTTTATCAAAGTTTCGATCCTGTACAACAACTGGAAAATCATCTTTACCATAAGTTTTGGGTAACTTTATTCGCCTACTATTTTGATCATCAACCAACAAGAAGCCAGCTAGTCCTTTATAAACCTGAATAGCCGTACTGCCAACAGCATGAGGATGATACCAAAGCGTTGCTGCTGGTTGATTAACTTTGAAATTTATTAGTCTACTCTGGCCCGCTGCAACAGTTTGATGTGGCCCACCATCACTTGAGCTTGGCAAAATTGCACCATGCCAATGAAAAGAGGTCGATTGTTTTAAATGATTTTGCGTACGAATATAAATATTTACTCCTTTTTCAACTCGAATTGTTGGTCCAAGAAACGAACCATTATAGCCATACGTTTTAGTCTTTTTCCCAGATAATAACTGCGTTACTCCAGTTTGCGCGCGTAAAGTGTAGTAAATATTATTATTATCAATTGAATCAGGCTTTAGGACTGGTGGAACAATCAATCTGTGTTGTTTTTCTTGGTTATTGCTGATTCGTGAGTTCGTATTTGACATCATTCCGCCCTTAACTGGTGATTGTTTAAACTTAATTAGCCAAAACGCATTAAGCACAACTACGACGACAATAAAACTAATGAGTATTAAATAAAATTGCCTGTGTCGCACAGCATTAACCCCCTGTCTTACTTTCTAATTCGTAACGTTTGAGCATTGATGGCAACAACAACAGTTGAAAGCCCCATCAGAATTGCGCCTAAAGCAGGACTTAATACAATGCCAACAAATGCTAGTATCCCAGCGGCCAACGGAATAGCAAAAATATTATAACCCGCACCAAACCACAAGTTCTGTATCATTTTTCTAGTCGTATGTTTTGCTAATTTTAAGAAATTCAAAATATCGGACGGATCACTTCGCACTAATACAATATCGGCAGAATCCACTGCAACATCAGTTCCTGCACCAATAGCGATTCCTACATCTGCACGGACAAGACTCGGCGCATCATTAACCCCATCACCAACCATGGCAACTTTAAGTCCCCTACTTTGATATTGCTGAACAATTTTTTCTTTATCATCAGGTTTTAATTCAGCATGTACGTCCTCTTTGGCGATACCAAGTTGGGCAGCTACCAATTGAGCCACTTGTTGATTATCACCAGTCAACATAACCGGACGAATATGTTGTGTTTTAAGGCCATCGATCAAGGTTATTGCTGCTGATTTAATTTGATCTCCTTGGGCGACAAAGCCCACGTTTTTATTAGCAACAAGAAGAAAACTAACCGTGTTGCCTGCAGATGCTAAGCCATTAACTAACTTTTTATCATACTTAATTTTATTTTCACGCAAATATTTTTCGTTGACAATTGTCATATTTTTTTTATTTATTTCGCCTTGTATACCAACTCCAGGAATGTTTTGAATATTTTCCGCAGACATTATCTTTAAATTTAATTGCCGAGTTTACAATTGAAGTGCAACACCCAATGAACTAGACCAACTATAGACAAAAAGGCCATGAAGACCTATTCTTATAATCGCCAAGAAAATAAGAGAGTAGGTGCCTTCATGACCCAATCCCAGAGTACCATGTCTAGCCATT
>NZ_RHOE01000070.1 GCF_003946385.1 Loigolactobacillus zhaoyuanensis | reverse complement strand
GCTAGACATGGTACTCTGGGATTGGGTCATGAAGGCACCTACTCTCTTATTTTCTTGGCGATTATAAGAATAGGTCTTCATGGCCTTTTTGTCTATAGTTGGTCTAGTTCATTGGGTGTTGCACTTCAATTGTAAACTCGGCAAAAAAATTCAAAGCCAAGTTGGCTTTGAATTTTTTTATGATTTTTTTCTATAGTTAACGATTAATTTCGCAAATTTATCTTGTAGGCGCTGAAAATCATGACTTGATTGTTGCGCTTGTCTCACCATATCCTTAAAATCATGTGATCCTGTTTCAGATATTTTGCGGTTTTTAGCACGGTTTCTCAAGTGAATCTTCCGCATGTTCTCGCCTCCAACTACGATTTAACCGCAACCTGATACCACTTTTGCTGGATATTTCTATTATAGGTTGCGACTGGGCGATAATCAATACATAAAATGACGACTGCGCTAGCCAAGTTAGTCACTAATACAAGAAAATAGTCTTTTTTCAACAATTAAAAAAGTTCGGTAAATTTTACCGAACTTTCAGAACCGCCGGAAACGTTGTTGACGCTGCTGTAGTAGTGCGCTGGCGCTTAGTCGCTGTAATGAAGCAATTTCATGCACCAATTTTTTCTCGATCGTTGCCGCCAAGCGCTTAGCTGTGCGCGCCGTAATGATATCATCAATGATCCCTTGTTGTTGCAACTTAGTTGGTGTCAATTGCATTAGTTCTGCTGCATCAGCTGACCGCGCTGCATCCTTCCACAGAATCGTCGCAAAGCCTTCCGGTGATAAAATAGCGTAAATACTATTTTCCAACATCCAAACACGATCGGCACTAGCCAAAGCTAATGCCCCCCCGCTGCCGCCTTCACCAGTAATAATTGTGATCACTGGTACCGGCAACTGGCTCGCATTTAAAATAGTCGTTGCGATTGCTGCACCTTGACCATGTTGTTCAGCTTCTTTTCCCGGATATGCACCTGGGGTATCGACTAAATTGATGATTGGCCGGCTAAATTTAGCAGCCTGTTGCATTAAACGCAACGCCTTGTGATAACCGGCTGGCTCGGGACTACCAAAATGAGTGGCGATTTTTTCCGTTAAGCTTTTTCCCTTAACCGTGGCGATCACCGTGACCGCTTGACTGCCTAAATAGGCAATTCCCCCGCAAATTGCTGGGTCGTCGCCTAAAACACGGTCGCCATGTAATTCGATGAAATCAGTGAAAACCAGCTGAGCAATTTCCAGTGGCGACAACTTATCCGCCGCCCGGGCAGCTAGGACAATTTCGTTGGCAGATTTTTTATCGTTTTTGATAAGTGACCACCTCCGTTAGTATGTAGCTGTAATAATTGTTGTAAGGTGGCCTTCAACTTAGCGCGTGGCACAATACGGTCAATAAAACCTGCTTGTAGCACTTGTTCAGCGCGCTGGAAATCTGCGGGTAATTGTTCATTGATCGTTTGTTCAATTACGCGTCGTCCGGCAAAGCCAACTAACGCATGTGGTTCCGCCAAAATAATGTCACCCTGCATGGCAAAACTAGCCGTCACGCCGCCAGTAGTTGGATCAGTGAGCACCACAACATATAACAAACCGGCGGCACTGTGTGTGGCTACTGCTTGACTAACTTTAGTCATTTGCATTAGCGAGTGAATACCTTCTTGCATCCGCGCACCACCTGAGGCTGTAAATAATATCACCGGCAAGCGCGCTTGTGTAGCGCGCTCGAATAAGCGGGTGATTTTTTCACCGGTAATTGTGCCCATGCTACCCATCATAAAATAAGAATCCATAATCCCCAGTGCACAAGCTAACTTACCAAATTTAGCGCGACCGGTTAATACGCTATCGTTTAGCTGTGTCGCCGTTTGTGCACGAACAATTTTTGTCTGGTAGCCAGGAAACTTAAGTGGATCACTAGTCGCTAAGTCCTGATCCCACGCGGTAAAATTAGTGGTCAATTGTTTCAAGCGCGCCCAAGCGGTTAACCGAAAACCATATTGGCAATGGGGACAGACTTTTAGTGGCCCTAGTTCTTTGGTGTAACTAGTTTGTTGACAAATTGGACACTGCTGCCACAAGTCAGTTGGCACTTGATCACGGCGCCGTTTCAATTCAGCATGAGCAGGTAACTTAATGTAGTGCCGCCGTTTAAATAGCCGCATGCTGCTCATCTCCTAGCTTTTGTTGCGCCAGCCACTGTGGCAAGAAGCGCTGGCTAACTTCGTTGGTTGTCAAAGTACCGGCTAAGTAATGTGGATCAGCTAATAAAGCTTGCTCAAAATCCTGATTGGTCGTGATTCCTTTGATCACTAATTCCTGCAGTAAACGCGACATTTTGCTAATTGCTTGCTCACGCTCAGGACTAAAAGTAATTAATTTAGCGATCATCGAGTCATAAAATGGTGGTATCATGCTACCAGCGTAAACCCCACTATCGATCCGCGTGCCTAATCCACCTAACGGCCAGTAAAGATAATCGATGGTTCCTGCTGATGGCATAAAATCATGTCGCGGATCTTCCGCATTTAATCGACATTCTATGGCGTGGCCGCAAAGTTGGATATCTTGTTGCTGAACCGATAATGCTGCGCCACTGGCCACTAAGATTTGCTCACGGATCAAATCGATCCCAGTGACCATTTCCGTGACTGGATGTTCAACTTGAATTCGCGTGTTCATTTCCATGAAATAAAAATTTTGCTGCCGATCCATTAAAAATTCCAACGTCCCCGTATTTAAATAATCCATGGCAATAGTTGCTTGCCGAGCAATTTGCATAAGTTCCTGCCGTTTAGCCGCCGTGAGCAAAATACATGGACTTTCTTCCAGCACTTTTTGATGATGACGTTGCGCCGAACAATCCCGTTCTGGAAAAGTAATCGTCGCACCTGCATGATCGCGAAAAACTTGCACCTCAATATGTTTCGCGTGGGTCATCACTTTTTCCACGTACATCCGTTGATCGCTAAATGACGACTCAGCTTCCTTTTGCGCAGCTGTGAATTGTGCTGCTAACTCAGTTGCACGTTCAACCTTACGAATTCCTTTACCGCCACCACCTGCAGCTGCCTTCAATAACAGCGGGTAGCCAACCTGGTCAGCTACTTGCTGAACTTGAGCCAGCGTTGTGATAAAACCGTCGCTGCCAGGGATCACAGGGACATCAGCTTGCCGCATAAATTCCCGGGCATTGGCTTTGTCGCCCATAAGTTCAATCGTTGCCGCGCGTGGTCCAATAAACGTAATTTGACAAGCTGCACACATTTCAGCAAAATCGGCATTTTCAGCTAAAAAACCAAACCCTGGATGGATCGCATCGGCGCCAGTTAGGATAGCCGCACTAAGTATATTTTGCCGATTCAAGTAAGACGATTGTGCAGACGCACCGCCAACGCACACAGCTTCGTCGGCCAATTGAACATGTAAGCTTTCCGTGTCAGCTTCTGAATAGACTGCAACACTAGCGATATCTAATTCGCGCAAGGTACGAATGATACGCACTGCGATCTCGCCGCGATTAGCAACCAAAACTTTTTGAAACATCGACTCACCTACTTTCAATAATGCAACTTATTCGATTGCAAAAATAAGATCCGCAGCACAAACAATTTGATCATCAACCGTGATCGTGCCTTTACCACTGCCGGCATGATCGCGTAATTTGGTCAACGTCAACTCCAGCTTTAAAACATCGCCGGGGCGTACCATTTGCCGGAATTTGGCCTTAGTGATCCCGCCGAAATAAGCAGTTTTTCCAGCAAATTGGGGTAAGCTCAAAATCGTGATCGCACCCGCTTGTGCCAGCGCCTCAATTTGTAATACACCAGGCATTACTGGATTACCTGGAAAATGACCTTGAAAAAATGGTTCATTGATGGTGACATTTTTTTGAGCGATAATGCTTTCTCCGGGGACGATCGCCAATACTTTATCTACTAGCAACATCGGATAGCGATGCGGAATAATGGCCTGGATCTCAGTTGTATTTAACATGACTAATGCTCCTTCACAATTAAGGTTGTTCATTCGGTGTGATCTCAAATAGCGGCTGATGATAATCGACCATCGCTTCGTTTTCAACTAAGATAGCGGTCACAGTGCCACTAACTTCACTTTTAACTTCGTTCATCATTTTCATTGCTTCGATGATACAAACAACTTCGCCAGCGACTACCTGATCGCCAACTTTTTTGTACACTGTCTGCTCGGGTGATGCTGATAAATAAATGACACCCACTAGTGGCGCCTTGATCAGGCTATTAGTAGTAGTTGTTGGCGCTGCTGGCAGCGGTGCCGGTGCTCCTACAGACGCTGTCGTTGGTGTGGCCGCATGTTTGCTGAAACGTAACTCAAAATCTGCATCTTTCAGTGCGAATTCGTTCAGTGAACTTTGATCAAACTGCTGCAGTAACTGCTGAATTTCTTCTTTGGTCACAAACTCACGCCCACTTTCTTAGCGCTAATACAGCGTTGTGACCACCAAAACCAAACGAATTACTCAACGCATTGGTCACTACCTGTGTTCGATTGGTTGGCGTAACTAGCTGAACTGGGCACGCTGGATCTTGCTGTTGCACGCCAACGTTGACTGGCAACTGTTGCTGCCGCATCGCCGCCAACGTGATGATCGCCTCAATGGCACCGCCTGCGCCTAATAAATGCCCCGTCATACTCTTAGTGCTACTGACCAGTATTGGTGCCGTGAAAACCTGATTGATTGCTGCTGCTTCAGCGACATCATTGGCTTGGGTACTCGTACCATGCGCATTAACATAGCCAAAATCAGCGGCAGTCAAACCAGTTTCATCGATTGCTAATTGCATTGCGCGCGCGGCTTGGGTTCCGGCTGGATTGGGCGCAGTCATATGGTAGGCATCACAAGTACTACCGTAACCGGTGACCTCACCATAAATCATCGCCCCGCGTTGTTGCGCATGCGCTAAGCTTTCTAAAACTAGCATGCCAGCACCTTCGCCCATTACAAAACCGTTACGTTCTTGGTCAAAAGGAATTGATGCTCGTTGCGGATCCGTGGCGACAGATAATGCCGACAACGCTGCGAATCCAGCGATACCAATTTCATTGATCGGCGCTTCAGCACCACCTGTGATCATCACGTCCGCCCGGCCACTTTGAATCTCGCGAAAAGCATCGCCGATCGCATTAGTGCCTGACGAACAAGCGGTGACCACTGCCGTACAAATATTACGTGCATTAAATTGCAATGCAACATTCCCAGCAGCCATATTAACGATCGACTGTGGCACAAAAAGTGGCGAAACGCGTTGCGGGCCTTTGGCATTCATTTTGGTCACCTGCGCTTCGATCGTCGTCAAGCCACCGATCCCGGAACCAATGATGACGCCTAAACGTTCCGGCGCCACCATGTCGCTTGTCAATCCTGCTTGCGTTGCCGCCTCAATGGCACTATATAACGCGTACTGTGAAAAGAGATCAAGCCGTTTACTGACTCGTTTATCTAAACGAGTGGTAACGTCAAAATTTTTGAGCTCACCCGCTAAGGTAATGCCGGTTGCCGCGGTAAATTTAGTGATCGGCGCGAAACCGACCTGTCCCGCATTGATATTTGTCATTGTGGTCGCAACATCATTGCCTAAGGGCGTTACTGCACCCATTCCGGTGACCACTACTCGTTGTGTCATGCGCAAAGCCTCCTTAATCTCAATACATTGTCATGCCGCCATCAATTGCGATGGTTTGGCCAGTCATATAGTCATTTTCCGCTAGAAAAATTGCCGTTTGCGCCACTTCTTGTGGCTGACCAAACCGTTTCAATGGAATTTCAGTCTCTATTTGTGCTTTAACTTTATCGCTTAATTTCATTGTCATTGCCGTGTCGATCATCCCCGGTGCCAAGGCGTTACAGCGTACTTGGCGTAAAGCAGCCTCGCGCGCTACCGATTTAGTTAGTCCGATAATTCCCGCCTTGCTAGCCGCATAATTAGCTTGACCAATATTGCCAGTCAACGCCACCACACTGGCTAAATTAATGATGCAACCAGCACGCTGCTTGAACATCGGCTTTAAACTTTGTGTGATCATGTTAAAAGTTCCAACCAGATTTGTTTGCAGCGTTTGCTCAAAATCAGTGCTACTCATCCGTACCAATAATTTATCTGCCGTGACCCCTGCATTATTGATCAATACATCTAACTGACCAAAATGGGTCATCACCGTCGTAATGATTGCTGCAGCATCTTGAGTCACATCGCCAACAATGCCAATACAGTCCACGCCACAAGCTTTGATCACATTCATTTGTTCTGTTGTTAGCTCATGTCGACTATTTAACGCAATATTGGCGCCTTTTTGCGCGAAAGTAAGCGCGATCGCCGCACCAATTCCCCGCGAGCTACCGGTTACTAAAACAGTTTTACCTTTTAGATCCATTGGTCACCCCTAATTCTGCGACCGTAGCCGCTAATGTTTGCGGATCTGCCACTTGATAAACTTTTGCGGTAGGTACCGTTTGCTTAACTAAACGCGCAAGTATGGGGGCCGGCCCGAACTCGATAAATGTATCAACGCCTTTCAGCGCCAACTGAGTCACGCAAGCGGCAAAATACGTTGGCTGAACCATTTGTTGCGCCAAAGTGGTCGCCAATGTGGCTGTTGTAAATGGCAGCTTAGTTGTGTTGCTCCAAACTGGCAGCGTACCAGCATTAAAGCGACTCTGAGTTAAATAAGGGATAAACGCAGTCGCTGCCGGTTGCATCAAGAGTGTATGGAATGCACCGCTGACCGCCAAAGGTAAAATACGTTTCACGCCTTGCGTGCGTAGATAAGCCACCGCCGCTGCAATACCGGCTGGCGTACCCCCAAGCACCGTTTGTTGTGCCGAATTATAATTAGCCACTGCGACAAATCCACTTTGCTGGCCAAGCTCACACGCGGTTGCGATCTGCGCAGCATCGGCCTTTAATACGACCACCATTTCACCAGGAGTGGCTTGGCATGCCTGTGCCATCAAGTGACCGCGCGCCTTAACTAGCGCCAAACCATCAGCTAAGGAAAGCTGACCACCAGCTAACAAAGCGCTGTACTCGCCAAGGCTCAAACCCAGTAAGGCGCTGGCCGGAGGTAATTGTGCCTGACTCGTTTGATAGAGCGCCCAACTTAAGGCAACGAGTGCCGGTTGCGCATACTCAGTTGTCTGCAAGCGCTCGTCCGCATTAAAACAAATCTGCGGCAAATCTAAGTCTAATAACCGGCTGGCTTGATCAAATGCACTTCTGAATTGCGGATCTGTTTGATAAAATTCAGCGCCCATGCCGGTTCGCTCAGCGCCTTGACCACTAAATAAGTAAGCTACCTGCATTTTGATCACTCCTTCATTAAAAATAATTTTCCATGCGGCCCTGCTGCAAACAGGCTTGTGCTTGCGCAGCCGTTTCCTGTAAAATCGTGGCACAACTAGTTTCAGTTTTGATCAGGCCAGAAATTTGGCCGGCCATATATGACCCAGTGACATCATCGCCGGTTTCAACTGCACGCCGTAAGCTGCCATTGGCCAGTTGTTCAACTGCAGCAAAATCAACATCATTTTGCAGAGCAGCATTTTTTTCAGCAACTAAAAATTGCCGGCTCATTTTATTTTTCAATACGCGCGCAGGATGACCGATATAGGCACCTGTAACCAGCGTATCAATATCCTTCGCCTTTAAAACGGCGGCTTTATATTTTTCGTGAATGTGACACTCTTTAGCGGCTAAAAAGCGGGTCCCCATTTGGACGCCAGTTGCGCCAAGCATTAAGGCTGCGGCAACCCCGCGACCATCACCGATCCCACCGGCAGCGATCACCGGAATACTCACCGCGTCAACAACTTGGGGAATCAGCGTCAGCGTAGTCATGCTACCAATATGGCCGCCAGACTCCATGCCTTCAGCAATCACCGCGTCAACACCGACACGTTCCATGATCCGCGCTAGTCCCACCGAAGGCACTACCGGAATCACTTTGATCCCCGCCGCCTTAAAATCAGCAATATACTTAGCCGGATTACCGGCGCCAGTGGTCACTACCGCAACTTTGGCCTGCAAAATCACCTGCACCACTTCATCTGCATGCGGCGATAGTAACATCACATTGACGCCAAAAGGTTTATCAGTCAACGCTTTGGCGCTGGCAATTTCTTTAGCAACGATTGCAGCTGGCGCGTGGCCACTGCCAATAATGCCTAAACCACCAGCGTTAGAAACGGCGGCGGCTAGTTCGCCGTTCGCCACCCAAGCCATGCCACCTTGAAAAATTGGGTATTTAAGCCCCAACGATTGCATAAAAGGACTCATTGGCCCACCTTCTTTCTGTCTAAGCAACTTGCTGAGCAACAAAATCAACTAGATCACTAACGGTTGCGATTTCTTCATCGGTTTCAATTTTTACGTCAAATTCGTCTTCGATTTCATTGATGATTTCAAAAACATCTAAGCTATCGGCATTTAAATTACCTTTGAAATTTGTTGTCAGTGTAACTTCCGCGGCACTTTTATCCAATTGTTCCATGATGATTGCTTGTACCTTATTAAAAATTTCTGTTTTATTCATTTTGTTGCCTCCATTTAAGTTATATGATTATTTTGTTTGCTGACCGATCTGCGTCCTATACTTGAGTAATTTTATGTCATGTTTTAATAAATAATAATTTGTGTACCGACTGTCAAGCCGCCGCCAAAACCGCTGAGTGCCAGCACTGCACCTGGTTTGATTTGGCCGGCACGCACACATTCGTCCAGTAATATTGGAATACTGGCAGCGGAAGTGTTGCCATATGCCGCCATATTCTGCGGAAATTTAGCTAATGGTTGCCGTAAACGTTTAGCGACTTGCGTAATGATTCGGGTATTGGCTTGATGTAAGATAAAATGATCGACCTGGGCACAAGTTAAGTCAGCTTTTTCTAGTGCTCGTTCAATCGAAGCCGGCACGCCGCGGGTAGCAAAACTATAAATACCACGACCGTCCATTTTAAAATAAGGTGCCATTTGGTTAATGCCATTAACCATTAGTGGTGCGCTACCTTGATAACCAGCTGTTAACTGGCCCCCACGATCGCCAAAGGTTGCTAAATCACTAGCTAGAAAATGCGCGGTCGAACTATTTTCTAATAATACGCCGGCCGCACCATCACCGAACAAAACCGCCGTTGAGCGATCTTGCCAGTTGAGCAACCGTGATAACACCTCGCCGCCAATTAGTAGCCCGTGCATGGGTTGATCATTCTGAAAATAATGTTGTACCGCGTTCAACCCGTAGACAAATCCCGAACAAGCCGCATTTAAATCATAAGCAAACGCATTAGTTGCCCCAATTGCGCCTTGAACAACGGCTGCTGTTGCTGGCGTAAAATAGTCAGGCGACATGGTACAGACAACAATAAAATCCAACGCGGTCGCCGGTAAAGCAGCTTGTTGCAGTAACTGTATCGCCACTTGGGTACAAAGACTAGCCGTTGTTTCCGTTGTCGCAATATGGCGTTGCGTGATTCCAGTGCGGCTACGGATCCATTCATCTGTGGTGTCCATGATCTGACTTAAATCATTATTAGTTACAATTTTAGTCGGTACAGCATGGGCTAGTTGCGTTATTTTTGCGCCCACTGCGCCACCACCTTTATTTAAGAGTGTTCATCTAAAAAGTATTGCAAGTTATCCAACGCCTTTTCCACCAAACTTACTTCTTGCGCATTTAAATCTTTGAGAAAGCTTTGTACCATTTGTCGGTGAAATGATTGGTGCATGCGATACATCAGCCGGCCTTTGCGCGTCAAGCCAAGGTGGATGATTCGCCGGTCATCATCGCTGCGCAACCGTTCCGCATAACCTTTGCGAACTAGATTATTGATTGAAACACTTAGTGTACCCGGCGTCACATTTAAAGCCTGCGCAACCTCAGATGAAGTATTACGATGATACATGCCGATCGCGTTGATCGTGTGAATCTCCTTGATCGACAAATCTTTGAACTCACTTTTTTTAATTTCACTTTCTTCAAGTCGAATAATATCATTATAAACGGCGACTAATTTGTCGTTGATCCGTTGCCCTTGTGGTGTCATTTATTTTCTTTCTCACTAATTACTTTGATAATCAAAATATTAGTCATATTAGTGTCACCTGTCAACTAGCGGTTGCTTGGACCACAAAATGGAGCTCCGCCGAACAAACAACTTCCCCGGCGACTGATGCGTGCGTCGCAACCACGCCCATATTGGCCTTCACTTTAACTAGTGTGATTTCCAAGCGTAAAACATCCCCCGGTAGCACGCGTTTATAAAAACTGGCATCCCGAATGCTCCCGATGTAAGCCGTCCGTTGTTCAAATTGTGGTGATTTTAAAATCAAGATCGATGCTGCTTGCGCCAACGTTTCAATGATCAATGTCCCTGGCATTTCCGGTTGCCCCTTGAAATAACCTTGCAAAAAATCTTCGTTGATGGTCACGTTTTTAGTTGCCGTAATACGCTGATCCGGCACCAGCTCATCAACGTGATCAATGTAACAGATCGGAAAACGGTTCGGAATCAAGCGTTGGATCGCTGCCGCATCTAGGATATGCAAATGCCTCACCTCGTCCAAAAATTTCAAACTAAATTAGTTTGATGTTCAAAGTTTATGGCAACCTTTTAAAAATGTCAAATTATTTTTTTATTTTTTAATAGAATTAATTCCCCAAATTGCAAGAACAAATTAGCCACACGATAAATCCTATTAAATCAGTATTTTCATTAATATTCATATTTTATGGGCTTAACTTAACCGGCGGAAGCAGCGGAGAAAAGCTCTTTGGGTGTTTGATAGCCAGTTTGCCGGCGCGGTA
>NZ_RHOE01000007.1 GCF_003946385.1 Loigolactobacillus zhaoyuanensis | reverse complement strand
CCGTAGTCCAGTTTTTGATTGGGTAAGTTCCTTTAAGATTGCTAATTTTTCGAGTACCGTATGTTTAGATCTGGGCATACAAAAATCCCTCCATAGTTGTTAGATGAATTATTGTATTTCATCTGACAACCATAAAGGGATTATCGCAACTGTTATAATCTCAACAGTTGTTGGTCTTTTTAAGCTTCAGCTTCGCTAGGTAATAAAATTGTTTGTTGGGCACCACTATCGTACGCAAGCAGTGTCGCTGGCAGCTCGCTGTTGTAAGGAAATGGTGTGTCAAAGCTAGCAACAGTCTCGTGATCTTGGACATAGTCGTAAGTGACAAGTCCTTTGTGATTACTGAGCTCAAAAACTAAGGTATGAGCTAATGGAAAAACGCCTTGTAAGTTATTATCAATGATCGACCAAATTTGATCGATCAACTCTCCAGGAATAGTAGCGACGACGCCATAAGATGCAAAACGACTTTGATTGTTATCAAACATTAATTTAGCCTTCTTCCGCATGATCATTTCTAGTTCACCATTATACGCTATTCGTACAGAAATTGCTTCACTAGAGAACGGCTAAAATAAGAATACAGCTTATGAAAGTAAATTTAAATGTAACTTGTTTTTGACAGATAACGAATTATTCGATATCGATGTCGCCGCTATTATTAGTAACTTCTAGGCGGTCGGCAGCGTTAGGATCTTGATTATATGGTGAAGCGTGCTCAGTATCATGCAGGCTAATGTCGCCAGAATCAGTTTGCAAACGGTAGCCACTAGTGTTGCTGTTATTAAGTTCTACATCACCACTGCGATTAGTCAGACTGAGCACACCGGCTAGTTTGCTGTGCTCGATTTCTGTATCACCACTACTATTGGTGGCCGTAAAACTATTTAAAGTACTATTATCGATGCTGAGTTCACCGGAACTAATTTGCGTCGTTACTTTAGTCAAGCTACTGTGTGATAGCTTGACATCACCACTGTTACTTTTTAGCAAACCGTTGTGGCTGATAGTCAGTTGATCGGCGACTATGCGGCCAGAATCAAGGCTGATATTAGCGTCCTTGGTAGCAATTTGTTGTAGTTTGAGATTGCCACTAGTGAGGTTCAAGTTAAGTTGGTTCAATGTCTTTTGTGGCAACGTGATTTTGATATGGGCCTCGGCACTACCAAAGTCAAAGCCGATCCCATTGTTATTACCAGAGTGAGCGATCGTTAAAATGCCATTATCTAAATTGATTTTAGTTGCTTTAGCATCAGGCCCAGATACGGTAACGGCTGCTTGGTTACCCGCTACGATCTCAACGTAGGCGTTATCGGAATCGACCTCAAGCTGTTTGACATTACCTAATTTGCGAGTAACGGTTTCGTTGTGGACGACCTGGAAACCGTGGTCATAGGTGACGCTATTAACACCGCCCATTAATGCACCGATACCGGCAAAAAGCGCACCAACAAGTAAAATAATTGCCGCCCATTTAGCTGTTTTTTGCATTAGTCACGCGCTCCTTTCTGATGTCGAGCTTGAAATTTGTGGTAAATGTATTTAATGATCACCACACCCATTTGTAGTAGGACTTTGACGACCATGTAGCCAATCAGCAATGCTAAAATACCGCCGCCTAAGCCAGCTAAGCCGACGCCAATGTAAAAGATACCAGTGGCAAAAGATTGGAATAAAATGGCAACCCCGCTGATCAGCGCAAAGCCACCGGCCAATAGTAAGCCAGCCACGACCATCATGGCCGCAAAAATAATCGCGCCGATCACTAATATACCAGCAATCAACATTAAAATCACAGCGATCGCTAGCGGAATGGCAATTGGTGAAGCAAAGAGGGCGAGAATAATGATCCAGATCAAGCGCGCATTATGCCGCGGAGTTGCTCGCGTCACAGGTTCACTTTGACGAATCGAATAATCAGCCAATGTTTTACGTGCTAATTGGTGCGGCGTGCCTAGTTTGGCTACAGCGGCTGCGTAATCAATTAACTCTGCATCCAAAATATATTCTTGATAGTATTCCAGCACATCGCTGGTTTCATCACTGCTAAGTCCTTGCAGTAATGCTTGAAATTCATCTAAATAATCAGTGGTGGTCATCAGGCTTGCCCCTCCTTTTTCATTAACCAGTCAATATTATGTTTGTAATCTTCCCAATCGTTGCGAATTTCACCAAGGCGCGTGGTGCCAGCAGGTGTGATGCGATAGTAGCGGCGGTTACGGCCCTTAAAGGGTTCATCATAAGTTTCCAAGGCGCCATCTTTTTTTAAGCGCCGTAAAACGGGATATAAAGTTGATTCTGAAATGGTGATCGTTTGCTGGATTTGCTGGGTGATCGTGTAGCCGTAATAATCTTTGGCGGCTAGTAGGGCCAAAACGCAGCCATCCAGTAATTCCGAACTAACAGGAATATTCATGGTTTATGCTCCTCACTATATTATATGGCGTATAGTATTGATTTATAAATATCATATATGCTATATAATAATATGTCAAGCAATAAAAATAGCCGAACTGACGTCGGTAATTTACGTAAAATAAAATCACCAACCAAGTAAGGTTAGTGATCAAGTTAATAGCCGCTAACTAATCATTTTCAGTATAGTTTGTCTAGACTATTTTTTAGCGAATGAAAAATAATGCTTGTAAAAAAACGTGAGCAACAATGCTGGATTACATTGCCGTTCACGTCTATTTATAAAGTGGTGCTATTTAGCTGTGGTGGTTTTAGCCTTGTCGCCGGCTAATAAGTTACCAATGGCGGGTAGTTGACCCATGCCATCAGCGGTAGCGTTCGGTAAGACGACCGTGTTCGCTGAGCTGTTAGCTAGGTCACGGAACGCATCTATATTTTGTTGAACAAAGTAATTTTGGCTGGCATCAGTCAGCACGGTGTTTAACTGTTTTGTTTGGTAAACTTGCGCGTCAGTAGTTGTTTCTAGCGCAGTTGCTTTGGCGGTTGCTGTGTTGACCAGCACTTTATTATTAGCTTCGTTAGTTTCTAACAAAGCTTGGTTATTGGCCTGATTTTCCAAGGTGACTGAACGTGCTCTACCTTCAGCGCTAGCAATGGCCGCATCACGTTCACGGGTAGCTTGTAATAATTTGTTCATTGAAGCTTGGATGTCAGCTGATGGATTTACTGAATCAATGTTGATTCGATCAACATTTAAACCATAGCCAGCAGTAACGGATGAAATTTCTTTGAATAATTCTTTATTGATTTCTTGAGTACCATTCAAAACTTCATTCAATTCTTTATTACCAATGATGCCACGCAATGCGGCCCGCGTGTCCTGAACCATTGAACGAACGGAATCTTCGTTCTTAAAAACGAAATCTTCAATATTAGTCACGTGATATTTCAGCGAAATTTTAACTGAAATTTCGGCATTATCTTTGGTGATCACAACTTGTTGATTTAAATCAACTGGTGTTTGTGCAGTCCCAACTGTAATAATACGCGAAATAAATGGCTTGATGATATGAATGCCGGGTTCTAGAATACCTTCAAAACGACCTAAAGTAACCACAACACCCTTGTTTGGCTGTGTCACAATTTTTACTGTGACAAATAATAAAAGAATAATCAGTAGAATGATGATCCCAATCAAAATTAATGTGCCCATGATAAATTTCCTCCAATCAGTAGATAGTTCTATTATACCTGATTTGATGTGGGAAAAGGATTATGTTTTACGCACAGTTAATTAGCGCCGAAATCGATGTGAGCGTTGCGGATAGGTGTAAATCGTTAATCTTGTAACCGAGTTCAAAAATTAGTTATACTGGATGTGAACATGATCAAACTGATCGACGCAAACTTTAAAAAATTTGGGCGCTAAAAGCAGCCGTAAGTTAGCGGACAAAACTATGTTTCTTGTGCAGTAGAGGAGGATCTTTATGTATACGCTAGAGCCACAATTATTTTCTGGTGAACGCGCGCCAGCAACTAAAGATATTGCCACTAAAATTAATACACATTTGACGCCGCTGGCTTTTAGTTTCACAACTGCCAGTACCGCTGCGAGCACGCTGATTTTAACTAAGGCGCAAGTGGCTTTGCGCGATGAGCGGGGCGACACATTTTTGCAGGTTGGCTGGGATGACGTTGGTTCGGTGCAATTAGGTTATTTGCGGGCAGGTAATTTAGCTGCTGATACTACAGCGCTATGGCTATTTTTCGTTTTCATGATCGGTGGGCGGCCTTATTATATTGTCAGTCGTGACTTTCAAACGTTGCCGCAGCTCATTGCGGTGTTAATGGCACACGATGCTGATTTAGTCGATCCGTTGAATTTGTTACCGCAAGTATTAGCGGCTGCTAAGCCACTAACGCCACAATTTGTTGCTGAGTTATTAGCTGCTTACCCACAAGCAATTCAGGGCAGCGACTTTCCAACTAATGCCCGCTGCTTAGCGGAATAACGTTGATATAGATAGGAACTAGACGTTTTATCTCTGAACGCCTAGTTTTTTTATAGCTGCTTGCGTTAAAATGAAAGTACTTAGTTTTACGAAGGAAGTGGCTTGATGATAAAATTAGTGGTGACCGATATGAACGGGACTTTATTGAATGCTAACCAACAGTTGGATCACGCACGGCTAGCGCAGGTGCTCCAGCTGTTGACGCAGCAACAAGCTTACTTTGCGGTTTGTAGTGGTAATCAATATCGGCATTTACGTGAAGTTATGGCACCCTTAGCGGCGGATAATTTAGTTTATATCGCTGAAAATGGGGCTTCGATTTATTGGCGCGAGCAACAAATTTTTGATGGTGCGTTATCCGCGCAACAATTGGCTGAATTTTTAACGGCGTATCAAGCAAAAGTTTTACCGTTGCAGCATGCCTACGTTATTTTAACGAGTAGTGATCGTTCGTACACTAGCTATGGCGTCGCATCGGCGTTGATTGAGCAAGCTAGTAAATTCTACGCCAACTTGCAAGCGGTAGATTTAAACCAAGTTAGTGCGCCAATCAAGAAAATCAGTTTGGCCTATCGTAGTGGCACTGCAGCAGAGCATGTCGCCAGCTTGAACACTTATTTTGCAGGCAAATTAGTTGCCCACGATAGCGGTTATGGCGTAATTGATTTGGTCCGTGCTGATGTGGGCAAGGCAGCCGCGGTTGCGTTTTTGCAGCAGCAGTGGCAGATCTCAGCCGCGGAAACGGTCGCTTTTGGCGATGGTGCTAATGATGTGGCGATGTTGCAGGCTGCCGGTCAGAGTTATGCGATGCAAAATGCGCCTGACTTTGTTCAGCAAGTGGCACAACGAGTAACTAAACTTGATGCTGAGCACAGTGGTGTTTTAGCAACGTTAGAAACATTATTAATGCAATCAAAAAAGAGTCAGGAACAATAACTTGTTCTTGGCTCTTTTTAATGCCCATTACGCCGGGTACCATGTTTATGTGCGCTTAGTTGGTTGGCCTGTTTCTTAAATTTCTGCCAAGTTTGCTCACGCTGATTAGTTGCTGTTGTGCGTTGCTGCTTTGTGTATTTGATCGTATTCACCTCCATGAATTTTCTCTCTATTATAACGCAAACAGCACGCATGTCCAGAATACTTGACCGACTGATAACGACCGCGCATACTGTGGGCAGACAACAGGAATAGGGTGGGTGATTCGATGGCTGATTTAACTGAAATTGCGGCACAAATTAAGCAAGGTGCCAGTGAATTGTTGGCGGAAGCACGACTCAAATCTGGCGCTGTATTCGTGCTTGGCTGCAGCACAAGTGAAATTCAAGGTGCACATATTGGCCGAGATTCTAGTCGGGAAGTCGGGCGCATAGTCGTCAAAACACTACAAGATTTGTTGGCGCCACAACAAATTCATCTAGCGGTACAAGGCTGTGAACACTTAAATCGTGCATTGGCGATTGAACGTGCTGTCGCTGAAGCGCATGGTTGGGAGCTGGTTAGCGTGGTACCAGCGTTACATGCCGGCGGTGCTACACAAATGGCGGCCTTTGAAACGTTTAATGATCCAGTGGAAATCGAACACATTTCAGCGCAGGCAGGAATGGATATTGGTGATACCGCAATCGGAATGCATGTTAAATTTGTCCAGATACCTGTCCGTACCAGCATTAAAACAATTGGTGGCGCGCACACCACTTATTTACGTAGTCGACCGAAATTAATTGGTGGCGAACGGGCACAATATATTTGGGAGGCAGCAAAATGACTGAGAAAAAAGCTTGGTACATTAATGGTTACGTTGGATTTGTCATTTTACTTATATTGTCATTGTTAGGTGTTTTCTTAACTGCTATTGGTATTTTAAATGAAATGACGATCAGCATTATTGGTGGGATCATTATTTTGGCGGTGGCAGTATTCTTTTTCAGTGCATTGACAATCGTTGGCCCGAATGAAGCGCAAGCACTTACTTTCTTCGGCCGCTACGTTGGCTCGATCAAGGAAAGCGGCTTGTTCATCACTATTCCATTAACCAATAAACGACCAATTTCGTTGCGCGTACGTAATTTCAACAGCGATATTTTAAAAGTCAACGATGAACAAGGTAATCCGGTGGAAATCGCTGCGGTGATCGTTTTTCGAGTGACCGATACGGCGAAAGCGTTATTCAGCGTTGATTATTATGAACAATTTGTGCAGATCCAAAGTGAAGCTGCGGTGCGGCACGTCGCGAGTCAATACGCTTATGATACATTTGCCGATGTCGATGCGATCACTTTGCGCGGCAACACAACTGAAGTTTCGCAGAAATTAACCACTGAGCTGGAGGAGCGGCTGCAGGTGGCTGGCGTGGAAATTATTGAAACGCGTCTGACCCATTTGGCCTATGCCACAGAAATTGCCAGCGCCATGTTGCAACGGCAGCAAGCATCTGCTATTTTGGCGGCACGCAAAATTATTGTTGAAGGTGCAGTTTCAATGACTGAAGATGCGTTAAGCCAGTTGGAGGCTAACGATAAGTTGAACTTTGACGACGAGCGTAAAATGCGAATCGTCAATAATCTGTTAGTTTCGATCATCACTGATCGCGGTACGCAGCCGGTGATCAACACCGGTGAAACGGAAAAATAGTGATTTAAATAAAAAAATCAGTCTACCGAAAATTGACGGTAGGCTGATTTTATTTATTTCTGATCGACTGCGTAAGTCAGTTCAACTAAGCGACCGATTTTTTTGGTTGCAAGTAAGTTTAAAGGGACATCTTTTAAGTTAGTATTGAGTAACGGGGTACCAGTACCAAGTAATACTGGTGCGATCGAGATGATCAATTTATCGATTTCATGCGCTTTTAGTAATTCAGCAAATAAATCAGGACCGCCGACTAGCCAGATGTCGCCACCTTTTTCTTGTTTTAGTTGGCGAACAAATTCGACGACATCACCGGCAACAACTGTGGTCCGATCCTCTGTGTCGTGTAGTGTGGTCGAGAAAACGAAACCTTGTTTATCGCTATATGGATAACTACCAGCACGTTTTGTGGCCCGCGAATAAGTTTTACGGCCCATGATCACGGTATCGACGCGGCTATAGAAATTTTGAAAAGCACTATCTGCTTCGGTGGTATTTAATTGTTGTAACCAAGTCATATCGCCGTCACTTTCAGCGATGTAGCCATCGAGACTTTGTATCAAATATAAAAGAACGTTGCGTGTTTCTGCCATAAATTTCACCCCGTTAAATTTGTTTTGAAACTATGTTTAGTATATCACGAAAGCGCTTTGATTAACATGGATGGCTTGGTTCACAAGCAGGCCATGCTTTGCTAGAATGGAAGTAGACGAGTCAGAATGAGAGGAAGTATCAGCATGACAGAAAAATTTTCACCAGCCGTAATGACGTTGCTTGATGAGGCACAAGCACTAACCAGGCAGAATATTCAGATTGAATTAGGTACGAAAAAAGTGGGCTATATTCGCCACGGGCAGTCGCGACAAATCAAAAACGATGATGGCAGTATCACAATTGATGTGACCGATAGCACTAACGTTGACTATACGGTTAGTCATGAGCTGTTACATTTACTATTGTTACAGCAGGGCTATCCACAAATTAGATTTAATTTAACCACTGGCGAAGAACTACTGAATCGGCAATTATGGGCCACCGCAAGCGAATTATATAATGTGGTCAGCCATGTTGTGATCGGCGCTCAGCAGCAGGAATTAAAGCTGGTTGACGAACAAGTGCAAGCCCAATATTTAGCCGGGATTTTACAAGAAGTACCTGCTGAAGAAAAAGCTGACCGCTTGGTGGTTTTTCGTACGCTTGCTTTATTGGATACGTTAGTTTTTTATCGCGGCGATACAACGACATTTGATCAGCAATTTGAGCAACGTTATCCAGCGGCATACCATGGCGCACAAGCTTTGTATCAGGTGATTGCCAACAAATCGATCGATTCGCCGTTTACCTTCCGCCGCGCGTTGGTGAATTTATTTGCGGCGTTTGATCCTTGGTTGACTAGCGTGGGTTTAGCCACTACGAATCACAATCAACTGATCACGCTGGACGGTGTTTTTTCACCACGCCAGCAGCGGTTGGAAGTTCGACAGGTTTTTGAGATCCTACACTCGGAGCTTAATGTGCGTGAAGGTGGCAAATCAGCTTATATTGGATTAGGCAAAAACGATCAACAAAATACGTTTGTACTCGCTGCGCCAGCTGGTGAAAAACAGAGTGCGGAATTCTTCAAAAAAGTTTACGGCCAATCGGTTCAGGAATTCATGCAGGAACAGCAAATTCCATTTATGGAAAGGAAATGAGTAAATGGTTGATTTAAAAGCGGCGATCAAGGCAGCAAAGTTTGTCACATTTCTCACCGGAGCCGGGGTTTCCACCGCTTCAGGGATACCGGACTATCGTTCAAAAAATGGCTTGTACGCTAACCAACAAGATCCAGAATATCTATTGAGCACAGAAAATTTGCAACGCCATCCGGCTGATTTTTATCAGTTCGTTAAGTCCAGTATGTATTATCCGCAAGCGAAGCCAAATGCGATCCATGAAAAAATGGCGGCGATCAGCAACGAAAAAGGCGCGATCGTAACCCAAAATGTTGATGGTTTACATCGGGCTGCAGGTGCCAAAAATGTGGTTGAGTTTCATGGCAATTTGTACCACATCTATTGTCAAAAATGTCATGAAACGTTCACTTACCAGCAATACTTAAAAAGTGATCAGCACGCCGCTGATGGTGGTATTTTACGGCCAGACATTGTTTTGTACGGTGAAGCGTTGCCGGAACAGGCAATCAGTCAGGCCATTACGGCGGTTGGCCAAGCCGATCTGATCGTAATTTGTGGGACCTCGTTTCGGGTAGCACCATTTTCATTGCTGGTAAATTATGCACAACCAGGTGCGCAGGTGATCGCAGTTAATGAGGAAAAACTGGATCTACCGTTTGCATTTGAGATGGTACAAGCTGATGCGCTAGACGTTTTTCAACAACTCTAGCTTGTTTTGCGCGGATAAGTTGATTAAAATTAGAATTAACTTAATTTTGGATGGGGCGAGTGTAATGTTAGAAGCAGAACGTCAGGAAATCAACGAGATCGATGCACAGTTAACGGTATTATTTGAAAAACGGCTGGCGGTGGCGCATAAGATCGCCACGGTTAAATACGCAAACAAGCTTCCACTAACTAATGTTTTACGTGAACAAGAAGTGATTGCCCAGCAAACGGCGGCCTTAGCTGATCCTGAGCTGGCACCTTATCTGACGGATTGGTACCGCAGCACGATGTTGATTGCAAAGCAATATCAAGCCCATGTGATCAAAGGGCTACAGAGCGGTAAGTGACCGCGATGTGTGCTAAAATTTATTAAGAGAAAGAATGGAAACGATGGCTTGTAAATATACGTTAGCGTTGCTGCACTATCAAGATCTATTGTTAGTCTTGAATCGCCGCAAACCACCTTATCCAGGACAATGGAACGGAATCGGCGGTAAGCTGGAAGCTGGTGAGACGCCTGCCGCGGCCGCACAACGTGAGATTTTTGAGGAAACGGGGATCGCCAACGCAGACTATTCACTGACTACAGCTGGTATCATCGATTGGTTTATTGATGGTAAATATATTGATAGTATCTACCTGTATGTGGCTGAATTACACACAGTGGATGTGACGGTATATCCACAACAGATGCGTGAAGGACTGCTTAATTTCTTCCAAGTCAGTTGGCTGACTCAGCCAGAAAACCTAGGTGTTGTGCCTGATTTTAAGCGGTTGCTTGCGCCAGCTTTGACGGGTAAACAGCAACGATACATCACTAATTTTGTTGATGAACAGTTGATCGATTTTTGGGTCAAACCACTTGAGTGAGCTGTGGCTAATATTTAAATTTAAGAGTACGAGGAGGTGTCGCTATGCGTCTGGATTTTTCAGTAGCCGTGCATAGTCTGCTTTATTTAGAGCAAAAACAACCACGGCTGGTATCCAGTCGTGAGCTCGCCACTTCGATGACCACTAATCCAGTTATGATCCGCAATATTTTGTCGGTACTGCATAAGCAACACTACATTCGCGGTGTCGTTGGTAAGAATGGTGGGTACCAGCTTGATCGGCAGTTGGAACAGATCAATGTTGGTGAACTATACGATTTAACGATTCCACCAACTTTGAGCTACGCCCGTTTTACCACGGGTAACACAGGTGCAATCGGTGAAGGTAATGATATTAGCCGTAATATTGAAGAAACATTGACTGATTTATTTACGTTGGCCGATGATGGCTATCGCGCATTTTATCATCAATTCACGATGGCTGATTTAAAACGCGACATGCAGCAACACGGTTATTTCAAATCGATCACTAAGGCACCATTTAGCAAGTAAGCTGTAGGAGGTGACTTATGGTCCGCGAAGATTTAGTACTGGCACTACAATTGATCACACAAAGGTTGCGCAATGTACGGCGGATCCAATTTGCTATCAACTTTTTATTTGCTTACATCCTACTGCAGATCGCATTTAATGGCTTACAATTGACGATTTTTACCGTACCATTTACTCGTGGTCGTGCAGTGGCGGTTGCTTTTTTATTAGCCTTGATCGGTTTAGCACTAAGTCGTATTCGGCGTAATTATCGCCATAATGGACAACGCGTTGTTTTCGAATTAGGTCGTGAATTAAGTCAACATGAGACCTGGTTGGTACAACAATTTCAGCGTTATTAAAATTTATGCAAAGGGGGTAAAAAATGATCACACTCGGTTTGACGACTTGGAGCGAACATGGCAGTTTGCTGCATGAAGGTCGCGAGCGTAAACTTACTTTGCCGGAGTACAGTCAGTTTTTACCTTGTGTCGAGCTAGATACGCCATTCTATGGGATTCCACGGTTGAGTTCATTCAGTAAATGGGCAACAGAAACGCCGCCAGAATTTCAATTTATTGTGAAAGCAAATCAGGTTATGACCCGCCATCGCGGCCCTGAAACGGTTGGTGCACTTAATGAACAGGAAGTGTTCACCCAATTTAAGCAAAATATTACCCCTTTAGCGGCAGCAGGTAAGTTAAAATCAATTCTGTTACAGTTTCCGCCATTTTTTGGAGTCAGTTCGGAAAATATCACTTATTTAAATCAGGTGCGCGACTATTTAGGTGATTTACCGGCTGCAGTAGAGTTTCGTAATCCAACTTGGTATCAGGAAAAGTTTCGGCAGCGTACGCTTGGACTGCTGCGACAGTTAAATTTTAGCCATGTTATCGTTGACGAACCACAAACGCCAGCTGGTAGCGTGCCTTATTTTCCGGTAGCCACTAATCAATTGGCCATTCTGCGCTTGCATGGGCGTAACTTTGCCGGTTGGGCGAACCAAGGTAAGGATTGGCGCAGTCAGCGTACACTCTGGCGTTACAGCACTAATGAATTGAAAAATTTTGTGCCGGATATTCAGCGTTTGACCCAAGAGACCAAAGAAGTTTGTGTGATTTTTAATAATAATTCTGGCGGCGATGCAGCAGATAACGCCTTGGCCTTACAGCAATTGTTAGGCATCGAATTTACTGGTTTAGCGCCGCAACAAATAGATTTATTTTAAAATGTAAGACTTCCAAGAAAGTAGCGATGGCATAATGATGGAGCACCAACGTTGTAGCTGGGCTAATTCAAGCCCAGCAATGCAGACGTATCATGATCAAGAATGGGGCCGGCCGACTTATGTCGATCAGGAATTATTTGAACGACTGTGTTTAGAAACTTATCAGGCCGGCTTAAGCTGGGCGACGGTATTGAATAAACGGGCTGCTTTTCATCGTGATTTTCATGATTACCAAATTCAAGCAGTTGCAGCGATGACCACTCAAGAAATTGACGCCGCGATGCAGGATGCTGGCATTATTCGTAATCGGCGGAAATTAGAAGCTACCGTTAATAATGCGCAGGCTTGGTTAAAAGTGACCGCTAAATTTGGCAGCTTTGCTAATTATTTTTGGGCGTTTGTCGGCGAATCAATGCCGCTCAGTAGGGAAGTGCCAACACAAACGCCATTATCGATTGCATTAGCTAAAGATTTAAAAAAACGTGGCTTTAAATTTATTGGCCCAATAGCGGCGTATGCCTTTATGCAAAGCGTTGGTGCAGTCAATGATCATGAGAAAAATTGTGCTTGGCGCTGAAAACGCGAATCTATCTTTAGGTTCGCGTTTTTATTATCGTTAGAATGCCCAATCTAACGTATTTTTGTGCTATAATTTTGGTAACTATTTACACAAAAGCGAGGAACGCAAATATGGCAGCAGAGACTAAACCGACATTTTATATTACATCACCGATTTATTATCCATCTGGCCGTTTACACATCGGTAATTCGTACACTACGATTGCTTGTGACGTCTTAGCTCGTTACAAACGGTTGTCTGGTTACGATGTTTTCTATTTAACCGGAACTGACGAACATGGCTTGAAAATTGAACAAAAAGCCGAAGAAATGGGAATCACACCCCAAGAATATGTGGACAATATGGCCGCAGATGTTAAAAAATTATGGCAAGTGCTAGAGATCTCTAACGACAAATTTATCCGTACAACTGATGACTATCACGTTAAGGCCGTACAGAACATCGTTGATCAATTGATCAAACAAGGCGATGTTTATTTAGGTGAGTACGAAGGTTGGTATTCTGTTTCTGATGAAGAATACTTTACCGAATCCCAATTAGCCGAAGTTTACCGTGATGATAACGGCAAAGTGACTGGCGGTAAGGCACCTAGTGGTCACGAAGTTTCGCTAGTCAAGGAAGAGTCTTATTTCTTCAAGATGAGCAAATATGCTGACCGGTTGGTGAAATACTACGATGAACATCCTGATTTTATCCAACCAGCCTCCCGCAAAAAAGAAATGCTGAAGAACTTCATTGAACCTGGTTTGGAAGATTTAGCTATGTCACGGACCACCTTTAATTGGGGAGTACCAGTGAAGGGCAACGACAAGCACGTGGTTTATGTCTGGGTCGATGCCTTGCTTAACTATATTACGGCTTTAGGTTACGGCACGCCGGATGATACGCTATTCAAGCGTTACTGGCCAGCTGATGTTCAGTTAGTTGGTAAAGAAATCGTTCGGTTCCACACGATCTATTGGCCAATTATTTTGATGGCCTTAGATATTCCGTTGCCGAAGAAAGTCTTCGGTCATGGTTGGTTGCTGATGAAGGACGGTAAGATGTCCAAATCAAAAGGCAACGTGGTTTATCCGGAAATGTTAGTTGAACGCTATGGCCTTGATGCTTTGCGTTATTATTTGATGCGCGCCATTCCGTTTGGCAACGATGGCGTCTTCACGCCAGAGGATTTCGTTTCGCGGATCAATTATGATCTAGCCAATGATCTTGGTAACTTGTTGAACCGTACGATTGCAATGATCAACAAGTACAATGATGGATCTGTGCCAGCGGCCACGGCTAATGTGACTGAGTTTGACGCTGATTTAAAGGCGGTGGCCACCACAACTCTAGCTAAGTATGAAGAAATGATGGATAATTTACATTTCTCCGACGCTTTAGATGAAGTTTGGCGCTTGATCAGTCGGGCTAATAAATACATTGATGAAACTGAACCATGGCGTTTGGCTAAAGATGAAACGAAAAAAGCTGAATTAGATAGTGTGTTAGGTCATTTAGCAGAAAGCTTGCGTCTGGTTGCTTTATTATTACAACCGGTGATGACCCACGCGCCAAAACAGATCTTCACTCAATTAGGTTTAGATTTCGATGATCCAGCTAACCAAGAATTTAGTTTCGGCCATTTTCCAGCCAATACTAAAGTTATCGCTAAGGGGACGCCGATCTTTCCGCGTTTAGATATGGATGAAGAAGTTAAGTACATTCAAGCACAAATGCAGATGACGATCGGCACCAACAAAAAAGAACAAGAAAAAGCTGATGCACCTACTGGCTGGGATCCAGCAAGTACTGAATTAGCTTTGACTAAAAAAGCAATCAAATTCGAGGATTTCGACAAGACAGAATTAAAAGTTGCTGTGATCAAGCACGTCCAAAAGGTGGCGGGAGCAGATAAGTTGCTCCAATTCCGTTTGGATGCTGGTGATGGCGAAGATCGACAAATTCTGTCGGGAATCGCTGAATTCTACCCTAATTTCACTGAATTAACGGGTAAACACGTGATCATCGTTGCTAATTTGAAACCACGGAAAATGCGTGGTCAGATCAGCCAAGGGATGTTGCTTTCTTCTGAAATGGAAGGTAAAATCACTTTGTTGACCGTAGATGAATCGATTCCAGCCGGCGCTTTAGTCGGTTAAAGTTGTGGGGGCTGCCAACGGTGCAGCCCTTTATTTTTGGAGGCAGTTATGCAAATATTTGATTCACACACTCATTTAAATGATGGCCCATTTGCGGGACGAGAAGCGGCTTATATTCAGCACGCCAGCGAGCTAGAT
This sequence comes from Loigolactobacillus zhaoyuanensis, assembly GCF_003946385.1. Taxonomy (GTDB): domain Bacteria; phylum Bacillota; class Bacilli; order Lactobacillales; family Lactobacillaceae; genus Loigolactobacillus; species Loigolactobacillus zhaoyuanensis. Next base: position 58,426 of record NZ_RHOE01000007.1, on the reverse strand, counting down.
GTCACTAAAATGGCGATCGTTGGTTCGGATGCTAATTTAAATCGTGGCGCACTGGATTTGGCGGCGCGCTTCGATAATTTATACGCGATCGTTGGTTGGCACCCTGAATACGCTATGGACTATACGCGGCAAGTGGCAGATGAATTGCGCCAGCAGCTACAACAGCCTAAAGTGATCGCAGTCGGTGAAATTGGGCTCGACTATCATTGGGATAGCGAACATCATGTTCAGCAACAGAAGATTTTTCGTGAACAAATTGAGTTAGCACACGAGCTACATTTGCCGATCTCGGTGCATACTCGTGACGCGTTAGCCGATACCTACGCGATTTTAAAGGATGCACACATCGATGAATTTGGTGGCGTGATGCACAGTTTTAACGGTAGCGTTGATTGGTTGAATAAATTTCTTGATCTTGGGATGATGATCTCCTTTAGCGGGGTGGTCAGCTTTAAAAACGCGCCGCTGGTGCATGAAGCGGCTAAAGTAGTGCCTAGTGACCGCTTAATGGTGGAAACCGATGCGCCTTATTTGACGCCGACACCCTATCGTGGCAAGCAAAACGAGCCTGGCTATACGCGGTACGTGGTGGAAGCCATTGCTAAATTGCGCGGTGAGTCCGTGGCAACCATTGCGGCGCAAACGTACGCTAACACGACTAACTTTTTCAAGGTGGCGCCATGACTGATAAAATTAAAGAAGTAATTGTCGTTGAAGGCCGCGATGATACGCGGCGATTGCAGGATGTGGTCAATGCCGATACGATCGAAACTAATGGCTCGGAAATCAGTGCTGAGACGCTAACCGAAATTGCTTTAGCCCAAGAAAAGCGCGGAGTGATCGTTTTAACTGATCCTGATTTTCCTGGCGAGCAAATTCGGAAAATTATTACCCGCACGGTACCAGGCGTTAAACATGCTTTTTTACGGTCAGGTCAAGCGCAACCAGCTGATCACCACAGCAGTTTAGGGGTTGAACACGCCAGTAATAAAGCGATTTTAGCGGCGTTAGGTCATCTCTACACGTCAATGCCTGACGCACCAGCCGTTATTTCAAGGCAACAATTGCAGCAAGCGGGTTTGACTGCGGGGGTCAATGCCCGCGCACGGCGGCAACGACTAGGCGATATTTTACGGATCGGCTACACCAATAGCAAACAACTTTATAAACGGCTACAATTGTTTCAAATCACTCCTGCTGATTTTACTACAGCGGTAGCGCAACTAGATAGAGAGGAACAACTTAATGACTGAAGAACAACAACCAATCGGTAGTCGCGAACGGACCCGGGCGATCTTAGCTGATTATGGCTTAACTTTTAAGAAAAGTTTGGGTCAAAATTTTCTAACTGAACCAACAATTTTACGTCAAATTGCCAGTGCAGCTGAGTTGACTGCTGCCGATGATGTGCTGGAAATTGGCCCCGGAATCGGTAGTTTAACCGAACAATTGGCGCAAAATGCCCATCAAGTGTTGGCGTTGGAAATCGATCAACGCCTATTACCGATTTTGGCTGACACCTTGGCGCCATATGACAATGTGACCGTACTGAATCAGGATGTATTGAAAAGTGATCTGGCGACGCTGATCCGCGACCATTTTGATGGTCAACATAAGGTGAAAGTGGTCGCTAATTTGCCTTATTACATCACAACACCAATTTTGTTACGCTTATTGGAAAGCGGCATCGCGTTTGATCAGATCGTAGTCATGATGCAAAAGGAAGTGGCTGAACGCTTAGCGGCTGATCCTGGCAGTAAAGCTTATGGCTCTTTATCAGTAGCCGTACAGTATCAAATGACGGTCAAACTTGCTTTTATTGTGCCGAAAACTGTTTTTGTACCGCAGCCTAACGTTGACTCGGCAATTGTGGCGTTAACACGTTATGTGACACCACCAGCAGTCGCAACTGATGATAAAGTTTTTGCGCGTTTAGTCAGAGGTAGTTTTGCCCAACGGCGTAAAAGCTTGTGGAACAATTTAACGGCGCTTTATGGCAAAGATGAGACAACTAAGACAGCAATAACTGAAGTTCTGGCAGCAACCGAAATTGACCCTGGTATTCGCGGGGAACGACTTAGCGTAACCGATTTCGTTCGCTTAGCCAATGCGATTAGCGCCAACGAACAACTTTAGCCGAATTTTAATATTTTTCACTATGGTTTTGGTTGCACTGAATAAAAGCTTGTGGTATAATTGCAAATTCCGCTGATCCGTGATATACTAGACTTTATCTTAAGAAGAGGTGAAGCAGATGCCAATTACACTAGCGAGCATTAAAGCAAATCTCGATAGTAAAGTCGGAAAGAAAATGATGGTCGTCGCGCAAGCTGGGCGAAAGAAAGTTACCAAGCGTAAGGGGATTTTGCACGAAACCTATCCTTCTGTTTTCGTTGTTGACTTAGATCAAGAAGAAAATGCTTTCGAGCGGGTTTCTTATAGCTATGCTGATCTATTAACGAAGACCATTAAAATTGAATTTGATGGAGAACCACAAATTGCTATATCCTAAAAATAATTATTTTAACTCAGAGCTGAATGGCTCTGAGTTTTTTTGTTGTTTTTTTAGCGTACTATGTGATGATTTGTGCAGTTATTGAATAGCAGTTAAACGATGGATTCAAGTCAGCATTCTTGCCTTTGTGCTAAAAATCGCAAATAAGGGAAATCACTAATTCAATTTATGCGAGTAAAAGTAGCTTACATTTAAAATGAAATCGGTTACAATTGAACTAGTTATACTAGTAATAGTTTTTAATGAATTATATTTTTTGATTTTTATTTTGGAAGTAGAAGGAGGCGTTACTTATGCATTGGGGATTATTCTTAGCTGCGTTACTGCCGATCATTTGGTTAATTTTTTCGTTAGGCGTACTTAAAATGGCTGGTAGTAAGGCGTGTACAATTGGACTTATTTTAACATTGTTACTTGCAATATTTGTTTTTAAAATGCCTATTCTTAATAGTTTAACTGCAGCTTTAGAGGGCGCGGTGATGGGGATTTGGCCGATCGTTTATATTATTATTGCCGCCGTATTTACCTATAATTTGACTACTGCTAGCGGTAGTATGGCAACGATTCGGCATGGCTTATCAAGCATTACTAGCGACAAACGTTTATTGGTATTGATCATCGCTTGGGGCTTTGGCGGCTTTTTGGAAGCAATCGCTGGTTTTGGTACAGCAGTTGCGATTCCAGCAGGTATACTAATTGCCTTTGGCGTTAATCCGATTTTGTCGGCGACGATTTGTTTGATCGCTAATACAACGCCAACTGCTTTTGGGGCAATTGGGTTGCCGGTGACTACATTGGCACAAATAAGTGGTTTAAATGTACAGCACTTATCTTACTTAGTTTCATTGCAACTATTACCGTTGATCGTGATCATTCCGTTTGTGATGGTGGCGTTGATCGGTGGCGGGGTAAAGGCGATCCGCGGTGTTTGGGTGCCAACACTAGCGGCTGGCCTAGCTTTTGGGATTCCGCAAATTTTTGTTGCCCGTTTTCTTGGGGCTGAATTACCTGCAATTATTGGATCGATCATTTGTATTATTGTGACTGTTTGGTTTGCGCGCCGCTATGAAAGTAAGCATCCCAGCGAACAAAAAGCTGATGTTGAGACGCCGCGAATGAGTGAGTTTGCCTTGGCGGCGATGCCATTTATCCTTGTATTTGTTTTTGTTATGCTGGCTTCACCATTAGTGCCACCACTGAATCACTTTTTGACTAGCATTAAGTCGGCGGTTACGATCTACACCGGCGCCGGTGCTAAACCATATATTTTCAATTGGGTATCAACACCGGGAACGTTGATTATTTTGGCAACGATCATCGGTGGGCTGATACAAAAGATGAAGTTAGGACAGATCTTTAAGATTTTGGGTAAAACCGCGGTTCAGATGGTTCAGACCTTGATCACGGTTTGTGCCATCGTCGCATTAGCCAAAGTAATGGGCTATAGTGGCATGATCGCAACAATTGCGGCGACTTTAGTTGGTTTACTCGGCGTTTATTATCCCATCGTTGCGCCGCTGATCGGTGCGCTAGGCACTTTTGTAACTGGCTCAGATACATCGGCCAACGTTCTGTTCGGTAATCTGCAACGACAGGCGGCAGTGGCCTTACATGATAGTACGTATTGGGTGGTTGCTGCCAACGCGGTGGGTGCCACTGCTGGTAAAATGATTTCGCCACAAAGCATTGCCGTGGCGTCGGCGGCAACTAATTTGCAAGGTCAAGAAGGCGAAATTCTTAAGCAAAGTCTGAAATTTTTCTTAGGCTACTTGGTGATCATCTGTGCGTGGATTTTCTTATCAGGATTATTTATTCACGCGCTGCATATTTAAAAAACGCTAAAAGAGGCTGTGACATAAGCAATATTATGTCACAGGCTCTTTTTTATTGCCGAATATTATAGATTAAACGTGTGACATAAGATAGCTCCCTCCGCTTGCCATGGTTTAACTTGGCGGTCTTCGCCTTAGTTAAATGGTCAACGTCCGTAACATCAAAGATTTTCGGTATGAAAATCATCCACTATTGTGGAGTAGTAGGCTAATGCTCAGGAGCTGACCGTCTTATGTTACACTCTCTTTTTGTCGTCTTGCTAATTCATGATTATCGTGACTTTTAAGTTGGACGAAAAGTTAGTATAATTGTAAACAAATCAAGTAGTCGGGTGGAATGAGCATGGAAATCACGGAAAAGGCACCGGCAAAAATTAATTTAAGTTTAGACGCCCTTTTTCAGCATGCTGATGGCGAGCACGAGTGGAAAATGGTGATGACCTCAGTTGACCTCGCCGATTATGTTGATCTGGCACGAACGGCGACGCGGCAAATCACGGTGACTACGGATAGCGGTTTTTTACCAGTCGATCAGCGTAATTTGGCGTTCCAAGCGGCACAACTTTTACAGCAAAAAGCTGGTGTAACCAGCGGTGCGCGAATTCATATTCGTAAACAGATTCCAGTGGCCGCCGGCTTAGGTGGGGGCAGCTCGGATGCAGCAGCGGTGTTACGTGGGCTTAATCGATTATGGCAATTAAATTGGTCATTAGCTGATTTAGCACATTTAGGCTTGGCAATTGATTCCGATGTCCCATATTGTGTGTATTCACAAACCGCCTTGGTCACTGGCCGCGGTGATCAGGTGACTTTGCTACCTAAGTTACCACCGTTTTGGGTAGTGATAGCTAAGCCTAGCGCTAGTGTTTCAACGCCGAGTATTCTGCGTTCGATCTCATATGATGCGCAGTTATATCATCCGCCGATCGAGCAAATGGTAGCGGCGATCCACAATAATAATTACGAGCAGATCTTGGCCAGCATGGGTAATACACTGGCAGAAATCACTAGCCAGCGTTACCCGCAAATTAAGCAGTTACAGCAGCAAATGTTGCGCTTTGGTGCGGATGCAGCACAAATGAGTGGTAGCGGACCGACTGTATTTGGTTTATGCGCCAAATACTCGCGGGCACAACACGTTTTTAATAGTATGAAAGGTTTTTGTCATGAAGTTTATCTGGTACGGCCACTATTAAATGGCTTGAACTAGCGCTTAAATAAGAAAAAACGAACTATTTTAAACAAAAAGCGATAAATGCTAGTTTTTTTAAGACAAAGTCTATATAATAGACAAACGAATGTCTTAAAATGAGGTGGATTAATTGAAAATAAGGCGCAGTGAACGTTTGATCGATATGACCCGGTACTTATTGGAGCGACCACATACGTTGGTCCCGCTAACCTATTTTGCTAAACGATTTGAATCGGCGAAATCTTCGATCAGTGAAGATCTTGGTATCGTCCGGCGTACTTTTACTAGCCGTGGGACAGGAATATTAGAAACTATTCCTGGTGCGGCTGGTGGTGTCCGTTTCATCCCAACCATTAGTCAGGATGAAGCAACTGAATTTATTGATGCCATGACAACCGAATTGTCCGAACAAAGTCGTTTATTACCTGGCGGCTACGTCTATTTGTCTGATTTGCTAGGACAGCCTGATGTTTTACGGACGGTCGGCCGTTTGATTGCGACACAATACGTGACGCAACAAGTCGATGCAGTGATGACCGTTGCGACAAAAGGGGTACCGATCGCCCAAAGCGTATCGATGTTTTTAAATGTACCATTCGTTATCGTGCGCCGGGACTCGAAAATCACTGAAGGCTCGACGGTCAGTGTGAACTATGTGTCTGGCTCATCCGAGCGTGTGGAGAAAATGGAGCTATCGAAGCGCAGCCTGAAACGAGGCTCACGGGTCTTAGTTGTCGATGACTTTATGAAGGGTGGCGGCACAGTCAACGGGATGAAGAGCTTGATTGAAGAGTTCGAAGCTGAATTAGTTGGTGTGACCGTTTTTGCTGAATCAGCTTTTGCTGGTGAACGCGCGATTGCTGATTATACAGCGTTATTATCCGTTGATAAAGTCGACAGTCGTGATAAAACAATCCATGTCGCACCAGGTAATTACCTTAGCCGGACATTTAAGTAAGTCTAGGGGCACTTATTTATACCTAATTACCTGCACGGTGACCACTAGGTAGGCGCAAGAAATAAGAATCAAATTGACGTCGCGAATTAATTTTCGTGGCGTTTTTATTTTTCCAGCGGCGGCACTTGTCAGTAATTTGTGACTAAGCTATGATAGTTAGGTGAATGTGGCTAAATCAGTTAAATTGGTCTAGTCAATAAAATGACTACTTAGTAACATAATCGTGGAATAGAGGAAAAAACTTGATAGCAAAATATACTGTAATTTTAGCAGCGGGTCAGGGTACCCGCATGAAATCAAAATTGGCCAAAGTGTTGCATCCTGTTTGTGGCCGGCCAATGGTCGATCATGTACTAACACAAGCAGAAAAATTGCATCCGGATAAAATCGTGACGGTGATCGGTCATGGCGCTGCTGCCGTTAAAACGGCTTTAGGGCAACGGACTGACTATGCCGTACAAACTGAACAGAATGGGTCTGGCGATGCCGTTTTACGGACTGAGGATCAACTAGGCGCCGCTGAAGGGATGACGATGGTCGTGAGTGGTGACACACCATTATTGACCGCAAAAACATTTGAGCAATTATTTGAATATCATAAAGAAAAAGGGGCTAAAGCAACTGTACTAACGGCGACTGCCGCTGATCCAACGGGTTATGGTCGAATCGTACGGAATGAATTAGGTGTTGTTGAAAAAATCGTCGAGCAGAAAGATGCGAGTCGTGAAGAAGCAGCCATTACGGAGATCAATACCGGTGTTTACTGTTTTGATAATCAAGCATTATTTGCTGCGTTACATGAAGTTGGTAATGAAAATGCACAGGGTGAATATTATTTAACCGATGTGATCGGTATTTTGAAAAACAAGGGTGAAATTGTTTCTGCTTATCGGATGAAGGATTTCACTGAATCATTAGGTGTTAATACTCGAGCCGCATTAGCTCAAGCAACGAAAATTATGCAGCAACGAATCAATGATGACCACATGACTAACGGCGTAACTTTAGTCGATCCAGCAGCGACGCACATTGACATTGATGTAAAAATTGGGGCAGATACAACGATTGAAGCTGGCGTCACGCTTAAAGGTAAAACCGTGATCGGTAATGATTGCTACATCAGCACTGGTTCTGCCTTAACTGATGCGACAATTGGTAACGATGTACGAATCACCAGCTCGACTATCGAAGAATCCAGTATGGCTGATCATAGCAATATTGGGCCGATGAGTCATTTACGACCACAATCAGAGATCGGTGAATACGTTCATATTGGTAATTTCTGTGAAGTCAAAAAGGCACAGTTAGGCGCGCACACTAAAATGGGCCACTTATCCTATGTCGGCGATGCGACTTTAGGTGAACATATCAATATCGGCTGCGGCGTTGTCTTCGTTAACTATGATGGGCTGAATAAGCATCATTCGACTGTTGGCGATTGGTCCTTTATTGGCAGTAACGCTAATATTGTGGCGCCGGTTAAAGTGGCTGATCATGCTTTTGTGGCTGCAGGGTCAACGATCACAGCTGATGTTGATTTCCATGAAATGGCGATCGCCCGCGGCCGGCAAGTCAATAAAGCAGACTATTGGGCTAAATTACCACACGAACCTGAAAATTAGGCTTTCATGAAAATACCGTAAGTTTTCGCAGTCAAGCTTGATTTGTGCGCGGAAATTACCTATTATTTAAATGTGGGTTTATTAAAGGCGGCAAAAAAGATACTTTACTTTTGTGCCACTTCTTGTAGATCACTTGGAAAGATCAATCAAAATAGTTTTGCGACACGTTTTATAACAGACGACATTAAATTAAAATGGAGGCTCTCATGTCAGAACATTATTTTGATCCAAAGCTGAAAATATTTGCTTTGAATTCAAACAAGCCGTTAGCGCAAAAAATCGCCGATGAAGTCGGAGTTGAACTCGGTAAGACTACGGTGGATCGCTTTAGTGATGGTGAAATTCGGATCAATATTGAAGAAAGTATTCGTGGCGATAACGTCTATGTCATTCAATCAACTTCTGCGCCAGTCAATGATAATTTGATGGAATTGATGATCATGATCGACGCATTACGGCGGGCTTCTGCAGCATCAATTAACCTGGTGATCCCTTATTACGGTTACGCACGCCAAGATCGTAAGGCGCGTTCACGGGAACCAATTACGGCTAAATTAGTGGCTAATATGTTAGCAATGGTTGGCGCAACACGAATTTTGGCATTAGATCTACATGCCGCACAAATCCAAGGTTTCTTCGATATTCCAGTTGATCATTTAATGGGTGCACCATTGATCGCTGATTATTTCTTGACTCACGGCGTTAGCGAAGATACCGTGGTTGTTTCACCAGATCATGGTGGCGTTACGCGGGCGCGTAAATTAGCCGAATTCTTAAAAGCACCATTAGCGATTATTGATAAGCGACGGCCTAAAGCCAACGTTGCCGAAGTAATGAATATTATTGGTGACGTTAAAGGCAAAAAATGTATTCTAATTGATGACATGATCGATACTGCTGGGACGATCACATTAGGTGCGCAAGCATTGATGGATGCCGGCGCAACTGAAGTTTATGCCAGTGCCACCCATGCTGTTTTATCTGGCCCAGCAATCGAACGGATCGCTAACTCACCGATCAAGCAATTGATCGTGACTGATTCAATTCAATTGCCACAAGAAAAATTAATTGATAAAGTCGTTCAGATCTCAGTTGGTCCATTGATCGGTGATGCGATCAAACGAATCCACGAAAATAAACCAGTTAGTCCCTTGTTTGAAAATAAATTCCATAAAGAAACTAAATAAGGTCAAAAGGTGTGCTGAATCAGCGGTATAGTCGCTAGTTCAACACACCTTTTTATTTTAATGCGTCCGTTTTTGTGGATGTAGTTAAATGGTCATATTCGGAATTGAAATAGAGGTGAAATCAATGTGGTGGCTAGTTGGTCTGAGCATCCTAGTGCTGGTAGCATACTGGCGCCGGCTTTTTTGGCTGGCTGGTTATGGCGCTGTGTTTGGTGGTGGCATTTTAGGTTGGTATTTGCTAACTGCTGGTGGTGGGCTAAATTTGATCCAGCGTGTATTGCCGTGGGGCTATGGTGTCGTTAGTGGCTTGCTGGTCATAGTCGGGTATCTGTTTTGGTACTTTGCTAGGCAATTGTTACGTCGGCGCGGTGAACGGCTGGCTTATCGCAGTTTGCAACTCGTTGCGTTAATTTTAGTGTTACTGCCAGTACTCACTTTATGGTGGCGCTCACGATTAGTTGCGCTGCTCTGGTTGAGCGTTGGTTATTTTGCAGTTGGTTTGCTGGCCTACGCTGTAGGAACATTATTGTTACTTAGCTATCCTAAGCCCGCACAGCCGCAGTATGTGATCGTGCTCGGTTCCGGCTTGCGGCCAGATGGTCAGTTAACCAGCACGCTGTATTGGCGTGTGCGACGGGCAGCGCAACTTTACCGGCGGCTTGGCGGCCACATTATTGTATCTGGCGGCCAGGGTAGCGATGAACCTTGTAGCGAGGCGGAAGCCATGGCCGCAGTACTAATCAAAATGGGGGTGCCTGCCAGTGCACTGATTTTAGAAGATCGCTCAACTTCGACCTTAGAGAATTTGCAACTGTCACTGGCTATGGTGCCGGTAACGGCTGTTGCTGGGGTGCTGACCAGCAATTTCCATATATTGCGGGCTGCTTTATATGCGAACCGTTTGGACCGTCAGTTGACCTATTATGCGGCATATACGCCATGGCGTTATTTGCCGATTGGCGCACTCCGTGATTATTTAGCATTACTGGTCATGACTCGTTGGCGGCAATTGGCGGGGTGGTTATTATTAATGTTGTTGGAGATCTGGCTATAAAAAATCCACGCTTTTGGCGTAGATCTGAGTCGACTTATTTACGTTGTTGCTGAACTAATAAGTCGCGAATTTCTTTTAAATATTCTTCTTCCTTAGTCGGTAGTGGCGCTTCTTCTACGACCTCATGCGCAGCCAGACCGCGCAGCTTAGTGATACCTTTAAGCAATAGGAAAATGACGAACGCAATGATGACAAAGTTGATCACGTCATTCAAAAAAGAACCAACTTTGAATTGTGCTGAGCCTAGTTTTAACACGATGCCGGAAAGATCGACTTTACCGACGAACAAGGCCAGTAATGGATTGATCAGATTAGTGGTCAATGATTTAACGATCGTGGTAAAGGCGCCACCAACGATCACGGCAACGGCCAAATCCATCACATTACCGCGTAACAAAAAATCACGAAATTCTTTTAGCATGGACGAAACCTTCCTTACTCCACAATAGAGGACGAAATTTTGCTGATCCCCAATATTATGGTATTTGTATTTAAAATTAATTATAGCTAAAAACTGACAGAAACCCAATTAAAACGAAATCTTTTGCGCTTAAAATTGAATTAGCTTGCGTGGTGCGCCGAGTTAGGCTAACATAAGCGTAATATGAACGCATAAAAACGGAGGCAGTATAAAATGGTAAAAACGTCCATTTATGGATTGAACAAACAGGATTTAATTACTTGGTTTATTAAACATAATGATAAGAAATTTCGCGCAACCCAGGCTTGGGATTGGTTATATATCAAGCGAGTAACTAGCTTTGAAGCAATGACTAACTTATCCAAAGCCACAATTGCTTTGTTAGCGGCAGATTTTAGTTTCGATCAACTGAAGCCCGTTGAAGTACAGGAAGCTAAAGATGGTGTAACGGCCAAGTATTTATTCGAGTTAGAAGATCAATTAATGATCAGAACGATATTGGTACGGCATGAATATGGTTTATCAGTTAGTGTCAGCGCCCAAGCAGGTAGCAATAAAGCTACTGGGTTGGTCGAAAATCGACGTAATTTAACCGTTGGCGAAATTGTCGCTCAAGTCATGCAAGTGCAACATTATTTAGATGGGCAAGGCCATGATGAGCGCGTCAGCCATATTTTGGTTAAAGGTGTTGGCGAGACGTTTGATAACTTTGACAACGTCATGAAATTCTTGGAGATCATGAATGATGCAAAGGGCTTAGAAATCGGTGCACGCCATATGACGGTTTCTACTAACGGGCTAGCTGACAAGATCCGCGAATTTGCTGACTACGATACGCAAGTTAATCTGGCAATTTCGTTGGATGCACCTAATGATGACTTACGTAGCAAAATTATGCAGATCGATCAGAACTGGAATTTTGGTAAGCTGTTTGCGGCGATTCGCTATTATTTAGAAAAAACCAATCGTCGGATCACGTTTGAATATACCATGTTAAATGGGGTCAATGATCACAACGAGGAAGCTATGCAATTAGCTGAATTGTTAAAAGATATTCGGCACCTGGCATACGTTAGTTTGATTCCGTACAGCCCAGTCACTGAAAAAGATCAATATTCACGTAGTACTAAAAAGCGGATGACCGTCTTTTACGAGACTTTAACGCAACACGGTATCAATGCAAAAATTCGCCGTGAAGTGGGTACCGAAGCTGCCACTAAAGCATAATTTAAAGGACCAACTGAGTAGCAAGGATTCTTTCTAAAGTTTAGCTGTTATGCTAACTCGTAAGCAGCGTTGGTTTGGTTCCATTCCGGCGCTGGCGTATGGAACGCGTGCGACTTGAACTTGGCGGTTTCCGCATAGTTCAATCGACAACGGGAAGCAAGTTCTGCTTAGCGGTTAAGTGCTAGTTCTGATACTTGTTAATTTAGTTGTTAGAAACGAGTGACAGTGGTGCGTTGGCAAGCTAATTTTCTTTCCAATTAAGCCCAATCGGAAAAGAAAATGGATCTTGTCAATCGCGCATGGTACTAGGCGACCACAATTCAGTCACCAAGTACCATCGACACAGCTGCGACTTGGACTTGCCGTACTTCGGCAATAGTCCAATCGACAACGGGAAGAGCGTTCTGTTTAGCAAATAAGTACTAATTGAGATACTTGCTAAGCAGTGTGGGTAAGAACGAGCGACAGTGATACGCCAGTGCCTCCATTTCACCTTGGCAGTTTTAGAACACTATTTGATTAGTTAGTTTAATCGCAAATTGTTAGCGATTCGCAGTTTTAAAGTTAAGTTATATGCGCATAAAAATGCCGATAAAACAGTCTTTCAACTGTTTTATCGGCATTTTAGTTCTGATTGTCACTAGTTTTGCTGCTTAAATAATCAACGTTTGAACGTTCACCCATTACCTGCTGGAACGGAGTCGCCATTGGACCACTGTTGCTCATTCTTAACAACTAAGTTCGACAAGTATCAGAAACTAACACTTATTCGCCAAGCAGTGTTTGCTTCCCGTTGTCGATTGAACTATGGCAAAGACCGCCAAGTTTAAGTCGCACGCGTTCCGTCCACTGGCGGTGGAATGGAAGTTAATCAGCTCAACTTTTAAATAAGCTTCAGAAGAACCGTATCAACTCAGTTGGTCCTTTTTTGGTCACTTATAAATAAGTGGTGCGCTAACGCTTGCTTTCATAAAATTTTAAGTTTAAATTCACCTTTGCGCTAGTCACTGGGCAGTAGGTCGGCTACAATATAGATAATTATCCGCTTAATATGAAGTAGAGGAGGAATTATCATGGACGAGATCGTTTTTGGTAAACGTGACCCTAAATTGACCTATAAAACTAGGATCGGCGCTTATGTGGTGATACCTGACGCAACCAACCAGCAAATCTTAGTGGTCGAACCGCCGAATCGTACTTTCCTATTACCTGGTGGCGGCATTGAACCCGGCGAATCCGACGTTGAAACTATTGCCCGCGAGTTGATCGAAGAAGTTGGTGGTACCCTGCAGATCACGGATTACTTAGGCAAGGCCAGCGAATATTTCTACTCGACTTGGCGCAAGCAAGCCTATTATCATCCGGCACATTTTTACGCGGGGACTGGCTTGATCAAAACCCAAGCACCGCTGGAAGGTGACTTCAATCAAATTAAATGGCTAGCGCTTGATGACGCAGCACAAGCGTTAAAACGGCCAACGCACCGTTGGGCCTTGGCACAGTGGCGCGAAAAACAAGGCGGTTAAGGAATCAGGGTGCCATTTAAAATGTGACTTTGAAATTCTTGATAAGTCGCTGCAAATAAATTTTCAGTTATGTCCCGTGTCAACATTTCTTTCGGGAAAAAGAAGCGCTCGTCACCGGTCATTTTGCCGCTGATCGCCGCAACGATATCACTTAATGTTGATAATTCAATTAAGCTGCCATCTGGTTGACTGATTTCGATCTGCGTTTTGGGGCTGGCTGAATTGGGATCATACGCATCGTAAGGCAAGTCATAACTATTATTGATCGCTGTGTAATAAGTGATGTCGTAGCCGACTGCCGCAATTAATTGGCGCATTTTTGGTAACAGCTTTTGTGTAGCTGTGGTGACGCTAACTGATTTTAGTGGGCGCCGATTTAAGAAACGGCCAGCCAAATCACTGATGATTGGATCATCGAAGTCCTGCCAAGTGATGAAATAAGTGGTCAACACACCGTCATCCAATTTCAGATAGTCAGCCAACGTGAAGTTATTTTCTAAAAATGGTAATAGTAAATAAGGCACCGCCTCGTCTGGTAACTCATTTTCATCATAAAGAGTTTTCATTCGTTGAAGTAAGTGCTGTAAAATAACTTCCATTGCGCGTGAAACTGGATGGAAATACACTTGCAAGTACATCTGGAAGCGACTTAAAATATAATCTTCGACAGCGTGCATGCCATCCATTGAAAAGGCGATGCCGTCTTTATATGGCTGCATAACGCGTAAAATCCGAGTTAAATCAAATTTACCGTATTCGGTGCCAGTGTTGTAGGCATCACGCAATAAATAATCCATTCGATCGGCGTCGATTTGACTGGAGATCATTTGGACAACTTGGGGATTAGGATAGTCGTGGGTGATCACGCTGGCGACTTGTTCAGGAAAATCAGGGCTAACGCGACGTAGTACTGCGTTGACCTCGGTTTCTGGTGCCGTTAAAATGGCCACGGTGACTTGCTCGTGATTGGTGGCAAAAATATGTTCAAAGGTATGTGAATAGGGACCATGGCCGATATCGTGCAGTAAGGCCGCGCACAAGACGACCAACCGCTCGTTGTCATCCCATAAGCCGTCACCAGGAACTTTTGTCGAGAAATTCCGTTCAAAATTATCACAAATTTGGCGCGCAATTTCGTAGACACCTAATGAGTGACTGAAACGACTATGTTCAGCGCCGTGAAAAGTAAATGAAGCGGTGCCCAGCTGTTTGATTCGGCGCAGGCGTTGAAATTCTTTGGTGTCGATCAAGTCTAAAATAACTTGATGTTGAACGTGAATATAATTGTGCACGGGATCGCGCAATACTTTTTCCCGTGGTAAGAGTTGTTTACCGTAATCCATGATAACTTCCTTTGATAATAAAATTATGCTACTATGCTTGAATTATATTAATTGTTAGACTATTTTTATTCTTTGCTACTGATTATACCTTTTTCAGCAAACGACTGCGACTTAAAGAAGCTCTCTACGTGCGCAGAAGTGGCTGAGACTGATATAATGTAAACAGAGCACGACGAGATCAGCTGTAAAGTTATTCATGACGCAGCATAGACATGACTGTATAGATTGAGAAAAAGGTGGCAATAAATTATGGATCTTTCAACAAACTTACCGATCATGATTCATTTAGAAACAGTAGTACGGCAGGATGGGGATTCTACCCAGCATATTTTTGACGAGCCAGGTCAATTGGTACAAGTTGGCCGAGCACTTTATATTCGTTATCAGGAAACTTCCGAAGACGATGGCACGCCGATCCCAGTGACCATGAAGCTTGAGGCGGATGGCGATGTTAAACTCACACGCGGGGCACAAAACGGCAACCAACGGCTGCAATTGCATTTTAGCCGCAACACACGTGTGATTGCGCGCTACCAAACTCCTTATGGTGTGATCCCGATCGAGACGCTGACACCACGATTAGATATACGGATCAAAGAACAGCCAGTTTCTGGTGAGATTTATATTGAGTATCAATTGTTTGCCGGAAATGATCATCTTGGTGATTATCAATTGCGCCTTGTTTTTACCGCTTGATATTGCTTTTTAGAATTTTGCATAGTATGATGTAGAATAGACTGCGAAGCCATATTTTTTGTGGTACTTTTTGCATAAGAATGGCTATCGCCTGAAACATAAAAGCTTATTGGCATACTGGCTAATATATCTACATTAATGGTGAAGTAGAAAGGACGTGTACCTGTTGGAACTCGACGCTTTCAAAGGACAGAAAAAAAACGAATTATCAATGATCGAAGTGGCACATGCGATTTTAGAGCAAAAGGGTGACGTGTTACCATTTGCTGACTTAGTTAATGCCATCCAAAAGTTTTTGGGTGAAAGTGATGAAGAAGTCCGCAATCGGTTGTCACAATTTTATACAGATCTAAACGTTGATGGTAGCTTTATTTCATTGGGCGAAAACGTTTGGGGTCTACGTTCGTGGTACCCATTCGATTCAGTCGATGAAGAGGTCAACCATCCAGAAGATGAAGAAGATCAACCACAACGTAAACGCCGTAAGAAAGTCAATGCTTTCTTGGCGGATGTCAGTGATGACGATGATGTGATCGATTATAATGATGACGACCCAGAAGACAATGACGATGATCTAGATGATGAAGCCGATTACGTCGATGACGAAGGCGTTGTTAGTGATCACAGTGAACAAGGGCTTTTAGCCGATGCTGACGATAATAGTGATGATGCACCTGATGAAAACCTGCCTGACGGTATCGAAGGTGAATTAGCCGAATTCGATGATGATGATATCGATGACGACGATGATTTTGTCGGTGACGATGATGCAGATGATGATGACGACAACGAGTAATTTGGCTGATTGAAATTGAATGCTTGACGCTTAAGTGATTTCCATGTATTATATTGCTTGGGCGCTTTACAAGTATTTGTAAAGCCAATGAACGGTTATGATAAGCTCCCTATTCTAAGGAATGGGGAGCTTATTTTTATTTTTGGGCGTGCGACCGTTGCGGGTTGCACGTTTGCGTTGGTTGATGTAGGGCCAACGTAAATGTATTTTGTCAGGCTTAAGTACCTCGCAAAATGCGCTCAGCTTTGTTCCCCGAATAATATTGAAGGAGTTTTGATATGACCAAGTATATCTTTGTAACAGGCGGCGTTGTTTCATCACTAGGCAAAGGAATTATTGCGGCATCATTGGGACGGCTACTGAAAAACAGAGGTTTAAAAGTAACGATTCAGAAATTTGATCCTTATATCAATATCGATCCTGGTACGATGAACCCTTATCAGCATGGCGAAGTTTTCGTTACTGATGATGGTGCGGAAACCGATCTTGATCTTGGTCACTACGAACGTTTTATTGATGAAGATTTAAACCAATACTCCAACGTTACGACGGGTAAAATTTATAGTGAAGTTTTGCAAAAAGAACGAAATGGCGATTATTTAGGCGCTACAGTCCAAGTAATTCCGCATATTACTGATGCATTGAAAGCAAAAATCATGCGTGCTGCTAAAACAACCGATTCCGATATTATTATCACGGAAATTGGTGGCACGGTCGGTGATATTGAATCATTACCGTTCGTCGAAGCAATTCGGCAGATGAAGGCTGATGTTGGCCGGGATAATGTTTTATATATCCATGCAACGTTGATTCCATATTTACGTGCGGCTGGTGAAATGAAAACTAAACCAACGCAGCATTCAGTTAAGGAATTACGTGGTATGGGGATCCAACCCGATATTTTGGTAGTTCGCTCAGAAAAACCGATTACGCAGGACATGCGTAATAAAATTGCTTTATTCTGTGATGTGACACCGGAAGCGGTTATCGAATCCTTAGATGTCGATACACTGTATCAAATTCCAGTTAATTTACAAGAACAAAATATGGATGATATCGTGCTGGAACATTTTAAAATGAACAACGTACCAGCTGCTGATATGACTGAATGGAACGGCTTGCTACAGAAAGTTCGCAACTTGAAAGGTAAGACGAAGATTGCCTTAGTTGGTAAATACGTTGAATTACAGGATGCTTATATTTCCGTAACGGAAGCCTTGAAACATGCGGGTTACCATTATGATGTTGATGTTGAAATTGCTAAATTTAACGCGGAAAATGTTAATGAAGCTAACGCGGCCGAATTATTAGGCGACGCGGATGGTATTTTAGTTCCCGGTGGCTTTGGTGATCGTGGTCTTGAAGGTAAAATTACCGCCATCAAGTATGCCCGCGAAAACAATGTACCGTTCCTCGGTATTTGCTTAGGGATGCAAATGGTCTGCGTTGAATTTGCGCGCAATGTAGTTGGCTTGAAGGACGCTGGTTCTTCAGAAACACAACCAGATATTGCTGATCCAGTAATTGATTTAATGGCTGATCAAAATGCAAAGGAAAACTTAGGTGGCACTTTGCGTTTGGGCTTGTATCCATGTGTGCTTAAAGAAGGTTCCGTTGCGGCGGCAGCTTACGATAATGTACCTGAGATTCAAGAACGTCATCGTCATCGTTATGAATTTAATAACAAGTATCGTGATCTATTAGCAGAAAATGGCTTAGTCTTCTCTGGACTTTCACCAGACAAGCGTTTGGTCGAAGTGGTCGAATTACCACAAAATGATTTCTTCGTGGCGGCACAATACCACCCAGAATTCTTATCCCGTCCAAGCCGGCCAGAAGGTTTGTACAAAGCATTTATCAAAACTGCAAGTCATAACTAAGCGTATAAGTGCTTAGTGGTAGCATATTTAGTACTAAATGTTATAAAATAGAGGGAGTTGTGAACCTTGTTGGTCATGGCTCTCTATTTTTGTACAGTTACGGCCAGTAAATAACTATGTGGTGACAAGCGTTTAAATAAAACTAGATTAAAATAGCAGATTACAAAAGATGACAATTATTAAGAATTCATAAAATCACAAAGCTATTTTTAACGAATTTTTTTGCGATAGCTAGTCGGGCTAGGGCTAGTTGCTGTAAAGAGATTGTTAGAATTTACTAACCAATTGGGTTAAGCTATTGTATTTTTAGGTTACATTCTTTATCATTGAAATGATTATAATTGAAGTGAGGAAAGTAGCGTATGAAGAAAATGAGGATCCAAGGTGGCAAACCGCTATCCGGTACGGTGACGATCGGGGGCGCGAAGAATAGTACCGTTGCGCTGATCCCCGCATCGATCCTAGCTGATACGCCGGTAACACTGGACGGGGTACCTGATATTCGGGATGTACATAATTTAATGTCGATCTTGGAATCGATGCATGTGACCTCAACGTTCACTGCGGATATCCTCAAAATCGATCCCACGCAGATCGTACCGACGCCGCTACCTAATGGGCGGATCAAGAGTTTGCGTGCCTCATATTATTTTATGGGTGCACTACTCGGTAAATTTGGTGAAGCCATCGTTGGACTACCTGGCGGCGATGATATTGGGCCACGGCCGATCGATCAACACATTAAGGGCTTTGAGGCATTAGGCGCGCAAGTGACTAATGAACATGGTGCAATGTATATTAAAGCGCCAGCTGAAGGATTACATGGTGCGCGCATCTTTTTAGATATGGTTTCGGTTGGGGCGACGATCAATATTTTATTGGCGGCGGTTCGTGCTAATGGTCGGACGATCATTGAAAATGCAGCCAAGGAACCAGAAATTATTGATTTAGCAACTTTTTTAAATAACATGGGTGCGCAGATTCGTGGCGTTGGGACCGATATTATTCGGATTGACGGCGTGGATCGACTAGAAGCGCATAATTCACATACGATTATTCCTGATCGCATTGAAGCGGGCACTTATTTAGCGATGGCCGCAGCGGTGGGTAATGGTGTTTTGGTCAAGAATATTATTCCAGAACATTTGGATGCTTTCTTAGCGAAGATGGAAGAAATGGGTGTGCAGCTGGATTACCATGATGATAGTATCTACGTTAATCCGTCCGATCATCTGAAAATGGTGCAGATCAAAACAGCGCCTTATCCTGGCTTTGCAACTGATCTACAGCAGCCGATCACGCCGTTATTGTTAAAGGCGCGCGGTGAAGGCTTGATCGTTGATACGATCTATCCAAAGCGCGTCAAGCATGTTCCGGAATTGATTCGAATGGGTGCCGCGATCACGATTGAAAATGACGTGATTATTTTGCATCACGCTGATCGATTATCGGGTGCTGAAGTTTCCGCAGATGAGATTCGTGCTGGCGCTTGTTTGATGACTGCCGGATTGATGGCGCAAGGCGAGACGGTTATTAGTAACGTTGAGAATATTTTGCGCGGCTACGATCGCGTGGTTGATAAATTACATCAGCTTGGCGCGCAAGTCGAGATCATTGATGATGTAGAACAAATTTCGATTGCAGCACGCTAACTGAGATTACGGGACGAAGAGCGGCTAGCTTCACTAACTCGGCTGAAGCAGCGCTTTTTGGTCCGTTTTTTTGTAGCTGGAAACGTACCAAAAAGGTAGATTATTGCGTATACACCAGTCAAATGAGCCACTTTATGTCGCTTATCAACGGGCCAGGAGATACGCCATAATCTTAGCGCCTTTTTTACACGCGCTTAATTTGAATGAACGGGGTAACTTAATGAGTGACTTTTTAACCATGGGTGAGTTGGAAAATAAAACCCTGAAAGAAATTTATAAATACGCGCAGGATTTTAAAATTGCCTATTACAGTCAAATGAATAAGAAAGAATTGTCATTGGCTGTTTTACGAGCACAAGCCAAAAAACAGGGTTTTGTCTCGATGGAAGGTATTTTGGAAATTGTTAGTAGCGAGGGTTTTGGTTTTTTACGGCCAATTAATTATGGCCCATCGCAGGAAGATATCTATATTTCCGCTTCGCAGATTCGCCGGTTTGGCTTGCGCACGGGGGACAAAGTAGTGGGACGCGCACGGCCACCTAAGCCTAGCGAGCGCTACTATGGTTTGATGCATGTCGATACAGTTAATGGAAAAGACCCAGAAGAGGCCAAGCAGCGGTCGCATTTTCCGGCGTTGACGGCGTTATACCCAGAAAGACAGATTCATTTAGAAACCACTGAACAGCAATTATCGACTCGTTTGATCGACGTTTTTGCGCCAATTGGATTCGGTCAACGGGGTCTGATCGTTGCACCACCGAAAGCTGGGAAAACGAGTTTGTTAAAGGCAGTTGCTGCCGGTATCGCACAAAATTATCCTGACGCTTACTTGATCGTGTTGTTGATCGATGAGCGGCCGGAAGAAGTGACTGATATTGAGCGTTCGGTAAAAGGCGACGTGGTGTACTCGACTTTTGATCAGCAGCCCGCTAACCATACCCGCGTAGCTGAATTAGTGTTGGAACGGGCAGAACGTTTAGTTGAAGATAAGCAAGACGTGATCATTTTGTTAGATTCGATCACGCGCCTAACGCGAGCGTATAATTTAACGACGCCGTCTAGTGGACGAACGTTATCTGGTGGGCTTGATCCTGCGGCATTTTATCGACCAAAACGCTTTTTCGGTGCGGCGCGTAACATTGAAGAAGGTGGCAGTTTAACGATTTTAGCGACAGCCTTAGTCGATACGGGTAGTCGCATGGATGATATGATCTACGAAGAGTTCAAGGGTACCGGTAACTTAGAATTGCATCTATCGCGTGAATTGGCCGAGCGGCGTATTTTCCCAGCCCTAGATATCAAACAATCAGGTACGCGCAAGGAAGAATTATTATTAGATAAAGCAAAATTAGACGCATTGTGGAAGATTCGACGCTCAATGACCGGCGATGCGTTAGAGTATACGGAGCAACTGTTACGCTTCATGCAGCGTACGTCAGATAATAAAACGTTCTTCGAAAATTTGGATAAATTAAGCTTTAAAAATCAACGACCGAGAAATTATCATCACTAATTGCAAAATTAAACGGCGCATGGTATAGTTTATTGGTTGTGTAACAAAATCATCTCTGTTTCGCAGGCTGGCTTAGGTTTATTAAAACTAGTTAGGCTGTTTCCGGCTAACTAAAGTTGTTATAAACGCTAATGTTAGTATGATTCAGGGCAAAGGAGCGAATAGTAATGAAAAAAGGAATCCATCCAGATTACCATCCCGTTGTTTTCCGTGACTCCCAGACAGGTTTCCAATTCTTGTCCGGCTCAACGAAAACATCAGCCCAAACGGTTGAATGGGAAGACGGTAACAGTTACCCATTAGTTTTAGTTGAAATCAGTTCTGACTCACATCCTTTCTACACCGGCAAGCAGAAGTTTACGCAAGCCGACGGTGCAGTCGATCGTTTCAACAAAAAATATGGTTTTGCCGATACCAATGCAGCACCAGGCAAAGACTAAGCAATTGCAATGGACGTCTGATAAAACTTTTGTTTTGTCAGAGGTCTTATTTTTTTACAAAATAACTCTAAGTCAAAGGTGATTTGATTGAAAAAATGGCGTTTTTATAATTATTTATTGGCTTTTATTATCATTTCAATGGTGTTATCACTGTCGTTTACGGTGGTTGCTGTATCGACAGTGCCAGTTACCGGCCGCAGTAAGCAATTATTTCTATTACTGGAAATCGTGTTGGGCATCGGCATTTTGTTGTTGCCACAATTAGTTGCTAGGCTAGGTCACTTTAAATTGCCAGAAATTCTGTATATTTTATTTCTGTTGTTTATTTATGGCTCGGTATATTTAGGGACGGTTTATCAGTTTTATAGTCGCGTACCGCACTGGGATAAAATATTGCATGTCGGTAGCGCAATGTTGCTAGGCTGCCTAGGCTATGCGCTGATCGGTATTTTTGTTCGCGGTAAGCAATTGACCCAATTGTCGCCGGTATTTATGGCGATTTTTGCCTTTACTTTTGGACTATCGATTGGTGTTTTTTGGGAGTTCTACGAGTTCGCTTTTGATGGTCTGCTAGGACTGAATATGCAGCGTTTCATGGCTCATGGTGTGTTATTGCGTGGTCGGGCGGCTTTGATCGATACGATGGGTGATCTATTTGCCGATGCGCTGGGAACTTTTGCGGTCGCGCTACTAGGGTATATGGGAATTCACCGTGATGTTCATTGGCTAGATAAATTCATGTTTCATAAAATCGCGCCAAAAAAATAATCGTTGACTGTTTAAGTCGGACGATTATTTTTTTTAATTCGTAGTGGCTTGGTGCTGTGCCAGACCCAAACAAAATTGACGAATTCTAGGGCGGCGGTGGTGAAGAAAACACCGTTGTAGCCGAGAAATCCGGAAATACCAGAACCGATCAATGGACCAGAAACTTGGCCGACTGATTGGAAGGACTGATTATAACTGAATATTCGACCGGCAACAGTGTGTGGTGAGTATTTGGCTAAAATCGTTTGGACGGCCGGCAGTAATGCAGCATCTGAGATCCCAACAAAAATACGTAAAATTGCTAGTTGCCAAATATTAGTCACAAAACCTTGCGGCAAATAAATCAAGGTGGCAAAGATCAGGCCCAGCAGCAAGATTCGCTGGGTGCCAATGCGATCACCGAGCCGACCAAATTGCGGGGCGGCGATCAAGGTGGCGATCCCTGGTAGTGCCGCCACGATTCCGCTAATTAGTGGGACATTACCGTGATTATGCAACAATTCGCGTACAAACAAACTGATAATTGGACTGATCGAATTATTGGCCGCCATAATGAACATAGTGGTAACGAACATACCGATAATCAACTGGGGATGCGGTAGCTGGTGCATAATTTCTTTAGCCGGGAGTTGCTGTCCTTTTTCCACAGGCTCAAAAGATTCATGAACAAAAAAGAGGCATAAAATAAAGCCAGCAGCCAGTAAGCAAGCAGTGATCAAAAAAGTAACGCGATAGCCAAAAAATCCGGCAATGGTGCCACCGAGTAAGGGCCCGATCATTTGACCAGTAACGCTGCCGGTGGATAACGTGCCTAGGGCTTGACCGCTTTTTTCTCGTGGCGCGGAGGTGGCGATCAAAGCGTTGGCGTTACTAATGAAGCCAGAAAATACACCTTGCAAGGCACGTAAGGCGACTAACTGATAAACGTTGGTAACAAAGGCCATTGCACCCATGACGATCGCCATGCCGGCGGAAGCGCGAAGCAACATGAGTTTGCGGCCTTTGCGGTCAGCTAGGCGACCCCATAACGGCGAAACGACGGCGGTGACTAAGTAGGTGGCGGCGTATGTTAAACCGCTCCAAAAATTAAGTTGCATATGGGAGAAGTGACCTAGTGTATCAATGTATAGCGACATGAACGGCAGCACTAAGCTAAATCCCATTCCCGCCATGAAACAACCGAACCAAAGGACGTAAAGGTTTTGTTGCCATTGCGGGCGTTTGCGCTGAACCGAGTTCAAGCGCTCACCTTCTTTCTGAAAAACAAGATAATTATATGTTAGCACGATTAAGGGAAAATAAAAGTGCTACTATTCCACAGTTAGTGGTAAAGCGATTTGTAAGCGTCGTTATCGAATCTAACCGACTTAGACCATTCAAGAAATACAGTGAGATTTCAGTGTCATTTAGACACCATAATTTAACGATGACCTTAATTGACAAGTGACAGCGTATCTGTGACAATTAATGCAAATAGAACGGGGCGGATATTGGTTAAGTATTTTTAGCGCCGATCGTTCTAGCTAATGAATTTTTGTACTTTCAAGTAAATAAAGAAAAGAGGGTTTGCGATGTTGTGGATTATTTTAGTTGCGATCGTGTTAGCCGCGGTCGTCGTTATTGGTTATATCGGATTTTATAACGGCCTAGTTCGAAGCCGTAATTGGACAGCTGAGGCTTGGAGTCAGATCGACGTCCAACTGAAGCGCCGGAATGATTTAATTCCTAATTTAGTTGAAACAGTTAAGGGTTATGCGAAGCATGAACAAGCAACCTTAGAAAATGTGATCGCCAAACGTAACCAATTAGCACAGGTACCTAGTGATGATCACGAACAAACCATGGCAGTCTCCAATCAGCTTTCGGCTGGCTTAAAGGATATTTTTGCGTTATCAGAAAGTTATCCCGATTTAAAAGCCAATCAACAATTTGGGCAGTTAATGGATGAATTAACGAATACAGAAAACAAAATTGCGTATGCGCGGCAATTATATAATTCAAGCGCAGTTAATTATAATAATAAAATTCAAACTTTTCCAGGTAATGTACTGGCACCAGCGCATAATTTCCAAAAAATTGATTATCTAGCAACGCCGGAAACCGAAAAAACGGCGCCTAAAGTTTCGTTTTAATAAAGCAGTCAAACTGTGGCAAAAATTTTGTCGCAGTTTTTTTGTCTTTATTACAAATTTTACCAGGATATTTCAATTGGCTGAATACGATGCCTTTCCAATCTTTTCGTAGTACAATGAAATAAGTATTGGTCAAATGTGATGTGGAGTGGGGATTATGAGTGTGGATGTTGTATACGTCCATTTAGAGACGGTTTCTAACTTAATATTGTCTTATGGTATCAGTTTGCAAGACTTTGCGGGTGCGTTGCCACGGGTGCCGCACCATTTGTTGTTGCTAACGCCAGCGGACCTAGATGATGAGGTTGATCCGCACACAGGGTTCAACGTTATTTCTGGTGCGCCAACAATTGCCTCATACCTGACCGATCCACATTTATTAACGCATAAGTGGATCGATTTTGCGCACGAGTTATATTTGGAGCAGGTGACGCCCAACGAAGTGGCACAGCTGCTTTATTTGGGGCACGCCTATACACATTTAGAATCGCCATTTTACTATAAATTACAAAATGACTATGTATACCTGGACTTACCTGATGGCACCGTTAAAACGTATTACCGGCATTTGCCACAATTTTATACGGTACTCAATCGTAGTCTACGCCGCCATTTACAAGAAAAATATCCCGACCTACGCTTCTTATTTCGGCGGCGGTCACAGGTGCAGGACATCGATCCGGTGATTTTACAACAATTACAGCCCTTATTCATTGATGGGGCGTTATTCTCGTTTGAAGATATTGATATCCGGCAAAAGGAGATCCACATTCCGATTCTGTACTTGAATAGTCGATTTAAGTTGGTCAACGATGATTGGCATAGCGCAGATCAGGAGCGGGTAGCCGAGCTGATCTATGATCATGGTATAAAAAAATGGCGTTTAAATGTGATCAACGAAGCGGCTTTTGCTAACCAAGGATTACTTTAGAAAATTAATAAATTAAAATTAAAAATTGTAGATCAATGACCTAAATTTAATGGACTAGGCCAGACGTAATGTTTTTCTACATTTTAGAAAGCAGGGCGCGTATGCAGATCTATCTACTTTATGGCGGTCAAAATGCAGAGCATGATTCGTCGATTGCTTCAGCCTTTGCGGTCATTCGCGCAATCTATTTTAAATACTATTCAGTTTGTCCGATCTATATTACCAAAACCGGCGAATGGCTACGTGGTGCAACCTTACACGAACCGCTGACTGATGTGGGCGAGTTACGGTTGGTTGCTGGCGCTACGGCTCAGTTTGGTGGCACCGTTAGCCAGTCCACTGGTATCGATATTCGGCCTGGTGAATTAGTGGTTAAAGATGCAGTAGTTTTCCCGATGATGCATGGTCAAAATGCTGAAGATGGCACAATTCAAGGCTTATTGCAGTCATTGGGAGTTCCTTATGTCGGTGATGGCGTGTTGGCCAGTGCTGTCGGGATGGATAAAATTGTCAGTAAAATGCTTTTTCAGCAAGCTGGTATTCCCCAAGCACCCTACGTACCACTGCTGAAAGCCCAATGGCAGACGGAAACAGAAAAAATTTTAGCACGTTGTGAAGGCTCCTTACTGTATCCAATGTATGTTAAACCGGCGAATCTAGGTTCAAGCTTAGGTGTCAGTCGTGTAGCGGATCGGACCGCCTTGATCGCGGCGATTGAAGAAGCTTTTAATTTTGCCTCGCGGGTGCTAGTTGAACAGGGTATCGTCGCTCGGGAAATCGAGTTAGGTTTATTGGGTGATGCCGAGTTGCGATTTAGTATTCCAGGCGAAGTCGTTAAGTCGTCTGATGGTGTTCGGCAATTGCGCGAACAGTTGGAGATACCGGCTAGCATTGATCCGGAGATCTTGGCCAAAATGAAGCAGTACGCACAACGGGCTTATGCAATTATGGATGGTTCAGGTCTGGCGCGTTGCGACTTCTTCTTAACGGCTAACGGTGACGTTTTATTGAACGAGATCAATACGATGCCAATGTTCGATCAAGACGCAATGTACCCGCAATTATGGCAAAAAATGGGTCTTAGCAGTGGTGACTTGATCGAAGAATTAATTCAGCTGGCTAGTCATCGATTTAAACGGCAACAAGCGCAACAGAACTTTTAAATGGCTGATGGCTATATTTTGGGAAGAATGCTGATAGTGAGATAAATTATTAGCGAGAATTCACTTTAACTATAAGTAGGAGTTTTTAATCTATGAAAATGCAACTTGCAGAAATTGCCCAGGCAGTGGCCGCAGAAAATGATTATTCACGCTGGCAGGATTTAGAAATTAACAGTGTTGCTTTCGATTCACGGCAATTGACAACTGGCGCACTCTTTGTACCTTTGATCGCCGCAAATGATGGTCATGATTACATTGGCAATGCCCAGCAAAACGGTGCAATTGCAGCTTTTTGGCAATTAGGTCATCCGGGAAAACCAACTGATTTTCCTATTTTAGAGGTGCGCGATCCGCTTCAGGCCTTGCAACAATTAGCCAAGTATTACTTGAATAAGTTGGATCCACGTGTCATTGCGATCACCGGTAGTGATGGCAAAACAACGACCAAAGATATGACGGCCGCGATTTTGGCACCACATACTAATTTGGTTAGAACACAAGGCAATTTTAATAATGAAATCGGCGTACCAGTGACGATTTTGAATATGAGTACGAATACTGAAACCTTGGTCATTGAAATGGGAATGGATCGGCCAGGACAGTTAGACTTTCTTAGTCGCTTAGTCGCCCCGGATATTGCCATCATCACCATGATCGGCGAGGCACATATTGAATTTTTTGGTACCCGTGATAAAATTGCTGACGCCAAAATGGAGATCACCCACGGCCTAAAAGAAGACGGCATTTTGATTTATGATGGGGATGAGCCTTTATTGCGTGACCGAGCGGCAACCTTAGCGCAGCGGACTAAAACTTTTGGTCAGCAACCAACTAATGATTTATATCCAACATCGGTTACAGCTGATAGTAAGCAACTTGATTTTACTGTGAATCAGTATCCAGATACTGATTTCCATTTGCCCTTATTGGGAACTTACAATGTGAATAATGCGATGGCTGCGATCACGGTGGGTGGATTATTCCAGATTCAACCGCAGCAAATGCAGACGGCTTTAGCTAACTTTAAATTGACCAAAAATCGAACGCAATGGTTAACCGGTGCGCAAGGCGAACAAATCCTCAGCGATGTTTATAACGCTAATCCAACAGCAATGATGGCAGTACTACGCGCATTTGTGGCTGTGCCAGTGAAGGGCCAGCATATTGCAGTGCTCGGCGATATGCTGGAGCTGGGCGAACAAGCACCAGCACTACACGCCGGAGTAGCGCAGGCTTTAGATCCGGCCACGATCGATCAAGTTTATTTATTAGGTCCACAAATACAGGCATTAGCTGATGAATTAGCTGAAAATTCGGCCTTCAATGGTCGTGTTCATTATTATCCGCTGAATCAAAAAGCAAGATTGACCGCTGACCTTTTAGCAACGCTCACGGCTGATGATGCCGTATTGCTTAAAGCGAGCAACGGTATTCATCTTGACGAAGTAATGCGTGCTTTGCAGAACAGAGATTAATTGATCTGAGATCGCGGTAATTATTATTTGGCTTTTATTTGTTGCCAGTATAGGCCGGGCAAGTGGCAGTAATGATTATCATAACGGTTTCATGAAAATAAATTGTTGGAAAGATTTGTTTTTACTTGTTATTCGTGCTAACATAGTAAAGATGCAAATCAGAAAGCATTAAATATTTTTTGCAAGGCAGACGCGAATGGGATCGGGAACTGTTTTGCAAATTGTTTAACAGACCCGAGGAGGAAACTATTTGAAATTCACAGAATTAGGTTTAGATCCAGAGTTATTAAAAGCAGTCCAACGCCAAGGCTACGAGGAAGCAACTCCTATCCAGGCAGAAACAATTCCATTGGTACTAAGCGGTGTTGACGTTATCGGCCAGGCCCAAACTGGTACTGGTAAAACGGCAGCTTTCGGCTTATCTATTTTACAAAAAATTGATCGTGAAAATCCCAATGTTCAAGCATTGATCATTTCACCAACGCGTGAATTAGCCGTACAAACACAAGAAGAACTTTATCGCTTAGGCCAAGACAAAAAAGCCAAGGTCCAAGTAGTATACGGTGGCGCTGATATCGGTCGCCAGATTCGTTCATTAAAAGAACATCCACAAATCATTGTCGGCACACCAGGCCGCTTACAAGATCATATTAATCGCCGGACGATTCGTTTAGATCATGTCCAAACATTAGTACTTGATGAAGCAGACGAAATGCTCGACATGGGCTTCTTAGAAGATATTGAAAAAATTATCAAGCAAGTGCCTGAAGAACGGCAAACGTTGTTATTCTCAGCAACGATGCCAGCAGCGATCCGTAAAATTGCAGATCGTTTCATGCATGATCCCAAAATGGTACAAATTAAGGCGAAAGAATTAACTGCTGATTTATTGGCACAATTCTACGTACAAACTAAAGAATTTGAAAAGTTTGACGTTATGACGCGTTTATTCGACGTTCAAAAGCCTGAATTAACGATCGTCTTTGGTCGGACAAAGCGCCGGGTCGACGAATTATCTAAAGGTTTACGTGCTCGCGGTTATAATGCTGAAGGTATCCATGGTGACTTATCACAGC
This sequence comes from Loigolactobacillus zhaoyuanensis, assembly GCF_003946385.1. Lineage (GTDB taxonomy): Bacteria > Bacillota > Bacilli > Lactobacillales > Lactobacillaceae > Loigolactobacillus > Loigolactobacillus zhaoyuanensis. The sequence continues at coordinate 29,027 of NZ_RHOE01000007.1, read as the reverse complement.
AAAAACGGATGAGCGTTTTACGTTCATTCAAAGCTGGTCGTTTAGACATCTTGGTAGCTACTGACGTTGCGGCTCGTGGTTTGGATATTTCCGGTGTTACCCACGTTTACAACTATGATGTACCGCAAGATCCAGATAGTTATGTTCATCGTGTTGGCCGTACTGCACGTGCGGGGCACAAGGGGACTTCGATCACTTTCGTAACGCCTAACGAAATGGGCTACTTGCGGACGATTGAAAAGTTAACTCGTCTGAAGATGCAACCATTGAAGGCACCAACAGCTAAGGAAGCGCTCCAAGGCCAGTTGTCTTCAGCAATCGAATCAGTTCATGCAATGATCGATGATAAAGATTTGAGTAATTATGAAGCCCAAGGTGAAAAATTACTTGATCAATATACACCATTGCAATTGGCTGCTGCTTTACTGAAAAACGTCAGTAAAGATGACGCAACCGAAGTGCCGGTTAAGATCACTCCAGAACGCCCATTACCACGGCGCAGTGCTGGCGGCGGTCATGGCGGCAGCAACGGTCGTCGTAGTGGCGGTGGCTATCGTGGCGGTCGTCGTAATGATCGTGATCGTCGTGGCGGTAGCAGCAATGGCGGCAGTCACAGTGGTAGCGGCAGCAATGGTGGCGGACATAGTGCCGGCGGCCATAGCAGCAGTAAATCACGTGATAATCGTTATGATCGCAAGAAGCGCTTCGACAAGAAAGATGGCGGCAAGCGTAACTACACGGTTCAAACACACGCTTAAATATGAATTTAGCATATAGATTGGAGTTACAACATAATTTAATTATGTTGTAACTCCTTTTTTTGACATAATTTTTAGGAAATTCTATTTATAAAAATAGCACTGCCTGACAATTAATTTTGTCGGCAGTGCTATTTTACTGATTCAGTATTATTTTACATCAAAATGAGCTTTGAATTATTTTGCTTCATATAGGGCTAATTTACCTTCTACGATTTGTTCACACAAATCAGGGTAACTGATACCAGCTGCAGCCGCTTCCTGTGGTAAAAGTGAAAGTGGCGTCATACCAGGCAATGAGTTGCCTTCGATGACATAAATGCCTGATTCATTCCAGAGAAAGTCGATCCGGCCATAGTTAGTTAGACCTAAGACATTCATTGTTTGAACAGCGATAGCCTGCATTTCATCGTGCACAGCACTAGGAATGTCTGGTGGTGTTTGGAAAGTGGTCTGATTTTCTTGGAATTTATGTTCAAAATCATACCAACCATCATTGACGATAATCTCAATTGCTGGCATTGCGACGCCATTGACAACGCCCATTGAGAATTCACGACCCTTAATGAATTCTTCGATCACGACCTCATCATCGAAGCGGAAAGCTTCCGGTAAAGCAGCAGTTAATTCAGTTTGATCTTTGGCAATTTTCATACCAATACTAGAACCACCATTTGATGGTTTAACCACAACCGGAAAACCAAAGTCGATTTTTGGAGCCGGCTGACCTTTTTTAACTGCCACGTAGCCAGCGGTCTTAATGTGATTATGCAATAATAGTTCCTTAGAGATCTTCTTATCCATTGTGACACCAGATGCCAACGAGCCGCTACCAGTATAGCGAATACCGAACAGGTCAAAAGTAGCTTGTACCTTACCGTTTTCACCGTCTTCGCCATGTAAAGCGAGGAAAACTATGTCAGCCGCGCTACAAATTTCAAGCACGTTTTTACCAAACAAACCTTTGGTGCCATCAGTCCGTAAGGCGTCAATGGCTTCGTTAGTTAAAATTTCATCGCTGATCGCATAGTTTGTCGTCGTGTCATTCCGCTGAAAAACATCAGTGACTGTTTTGACGTCGCTTAAATCGTCGCCTAAAAACAGGTCAATTAAAACGGCCGCATGCCCCTTTTGGCGCAATGCGTTAGTGATTTTGGCGCCAGATGATAGGGAAACATTACGTTCTGGGCTGTGTCCACCCGCAAGTACAACAATCTTCATAAGTTAAGCCTCCGTATTATATTGAACCTAAAGTTTACCATAAAATCGCGTTAAACGGTAGTTGGCAGCGTTTTAAATCTAATTAAAATTTTTAAAAGGACTTTTTTCTGAAATAAATTGTTATTTAAATCGCTAGTTTCTGCAAAGGTCTAAGAAATTTGCTAAAATGTACAAGTATATACATAGTGTTGTTTGTACTTCAAATTATTTTTAGTCAATAAACAACCTAGTGAAGTAGAGCCATGTTTTTGACGAGCGAGGTTGCGGCCGTCAAAATGGACATCGCCCGAAACATCAAAGTTTATTGACGAATTGGGTCAATAAACAACCTAGTGAAGTAGAGCCATGTTTCTTGCGGCACGGTTTTTGCCACAAGAATGGACATCGCCCGAAACATCAAAGTTTATTGACGGATTGGGTCAATAAACAACCTAGTGAAGTAGAGGAGCTGAGTGTGTTGATTTTTGGAATAGGTGTTGATATAACTGATATTGCGCGAATTCAAGCCGCTCAGGCTAAGAATAGTCAATTTAAAACGCGCGTATTGACCATTGCTGAACTGGCAATCTATGATACACTGGCACCTAAGCGGCAAGCAGAATATCTAACTGGGCGTTTCTCGGTTAAGGAAGCATTCGGTAAAGCGCTGGGTACGGGTATCGGTAGTGTTAGTTTTCTTGATATTGAAGTGCTCGACGATCCGCTTGGTAAGCCAGTGGTCACGAAGAATCCATTCGCAGGCCAAGCACTGGTTTCAATTTCACATACCGATACTTTAGTGATGTCGGAAGTTATTTTGGAAAGAGGGACCGACTAATGATCAGTGGATTACATCGACCAACAAAATTAGTGATCGATCGGCAAGCGATCAAGGCGAATATTCAACAGGAAATACAACGATTACCGCAAACAACTGAACTATGGGCAGTGGTCAAGGCGGATGGTTATGGCCATGGTATGGTGGCTGTTGCAACCACAGCTAAGCATGCTGGGGCTACAGGTTTTTGTGTGGCCATTTTGGATGAGGCGCTGGGGTTGCGTCAGGCTGGATTTACGGAACCAATTTTAGTTTTAGGTATTACTAGTCCCGAGTATGCTAAATTAGCGGCTAACGCACATATTTCGCTCTCTGTTGGCACGCAGGATTGGTTGGCAGCTGCATTGCCAGTATTACAGTCAGATAATGTTACAGCCAGCTTAGCCATTCATTTTGCGGTAGATAGTGGTATGGGCCGAATTGGCTTTCGTGAGTCGGCAGCATTGCAGCAGGCTGATGCCTATTTGCAGCAACATCAGGAATTTAATTTAGAAGGACTTTTCACGCATTTTGCGACTGCAGATGAGCAAGATACGGCTTATTTTGAACAGCAGGTGGCAGCGTTTCAGCAAATGCGTCAAGCGCTAGCCAGCGAGCCACGCTATGTCCATGTTTCTAATTCTGCGACTAGTTTGTGGCATGATGCATGCAATGGTAATATGGTGCGTTTTGGTGTGGCTTTATACGGGCTTAATCCTTCAGGAGCTGTTCTGCAGCCGCCGTATCCGTTACAGCCAGCATTAAGTTTTACGACTGAATTGGTTTTTGTTAAGCAGATTCAAGCTGGAGCAGCTGTCAGTTATGGGGCTACATATCATGCGCAGCAGGCTGAGTGGATCGGCACAGTACCAGTTGGTTATGCCGATGGCTGGCAACGGCGACTACAAGGCTTCCACGTCTTAGTCGATGGCCAATATTGTGAAATCATTGGGCATGTATGCATGGATCAATTGATGGTTCGCTTGCCCAATAAATTGCCGGTTGGGACCAAAGTTACCTTAGTGGGTGTCGATGGTAGTCGAACGATTACGTTGCAGGATGTAGCGACTTATGCAAAAACGATTCATTACGAAATTACTTGTAATCTAAGTCCACGGGTTCCGCGGGTTTATTTGCCTGAAAAATCAATGTAAGCGAAATTGTCTTTTATTTCGTGAGTAAGCGTGGTACTATGATGTGGACAATGTCTTACATTGATGGGCTTTTTTGGAGGTCATGAACATGGAATTAAAAGTAAAACAACCGTTGTCGGGGGCTAATAGTCAGGCAATGTTGCAACAAGTCGATTTATTTTGTGATTATTATGGGATGACCGAAATTGACTTGAAAAATGAAAATGGGCGCACTTTTTTTAAAGCGCATCAAGCAAAATTAGATTCCCTCGCGCAGGGTTACGCCGAGATGGCATCTCTGAACACAGAAATATGTGCGGAATTCTGTAGTTGTGAAGAAGAGGCCGCTCTGCGTATCCGTTAGTGTGACGGTATCGGTTAGGGGGTGCTGATTGGAGCTAGTTGTTAAGCGCGGTGACATATTTTTTGCGGATCTTTCACCAGTGGTAGGTTCAGAACAGGGCGGAATGCGCCCTGTTTTAGTGATACAAAATAATATTGGCAATCATTACAGTCCAACTGTGATCGTAGCGGCGATCACCGCCAAAATTCAGAAACCAAAAATGCCGACACATGTCGGGATAAAGGCACGGCAAACTGGGATCGAAAAAGATTCTGTAATTCTATTAGAGCAAATTCGCACGATCGACAAACAGCGCTTACGCGATAAGGTGACCCATTTGGATGATGATGTGATGGCTCATGTTGATGAAGCATTGTCAGTTAGTGTCGCTCTAAAAAATCTTTAATACTTAGTACGTTGTGATTGGATTCATTTCGTAACACCTTTAGAAATTAACTTACTTAGTTTGAACGTCCACAAGGCAGGAGGCTGCTAAGTGGGCTTTTTTTATGCTCGCGACGTAACGTAATAGAAATGTAATTGTAATGTAAATGTAACTTACACGAAGCTTTAATTTTGTGTATACTGACCAATGTTGCTTAAAAACAGGAATAGGAACAGGAGAAATAATATGCCACGTAATTGGAAAGAAGAAATTGTATTTACTGCCATTATGGCTGGACTGATGGTGTTCGTTATGGTCTGTTATAATGTTGTGTTAGTTCAAGGCTTTACTAAAGGATTTTTATTAAATTCGCTTAAAGAATATCCTGGCGGCTTACTTGTCGCTATTGTGTTGGATCTACTAATTGTTGGTCCAATCGCAAAAGGTTTAGCATTTAAGTACATCATTAACGATTATATGAAAAAGAATGTGGTTCTGATCGGAATCACGATTTCAGTAATGATGGTACTTGGTATGGTTTCATGTATGTCATTGTTTGGAATGATCATGTCGCATAGCTTAGGTGGTAATATTTTGGCTACCTATGGTCATACATGGATTTTTAACCTAATCGTTGCGTTACCGCTACAACTGCTTATTGTCGGCCCGATCGCTCGCTTTGTTTTAGGTAAAATGCAAGCATCTGCAGATAAGGTAAGCCAAGTGAGCGCTGAACATAAAACAACAACTGAAAAAATCGACTAAGCTAAACGGTCATGCCACTATCTCACTGATAGTGGTTTTTTTGTGCAATAAATAAGCTGGATGCCGATCTAAAAGCTAACCCAGAGTAGTTAGACAACAAAATAGGCTGTTTATTTTCCGTAGTGTACAGAAAGTAAACAGCCTATGATTTAGGGCCTATAGTGAGTTACTACCTATTCAGCGCGCAGATCTTCAACTTCAGGTACCGTAAATTCTTTGCGTTGGAGGTGATCGATAATTTTATGCAAGGTAGCTTCTGAAGTATCAGCAGGTAGTGTGAATAACGTACGCCGGATTGCTCCGCTTGATTGAGAATCAAGGGTGATGCAATTGACGATCGACACATAGCGCGAAATGATCCGCGACATGTCGGTTAAGTCGCCACGTTCGCCAGTTGAAGCGACGGTCAATACGTAGCTGCCAACGTTCACGTTCCAAGACTGTGATAACATGGTCATTAAATGATTATGAGTTAAAATACCATAAAAGTAGTTTTGTTGATCTAACACAGCGACATATGGTAAATCTTTGATCGTGAAGAAAACTTTGAAAAAGGGTGCATCAACGGGAATATATTTAGTCGCGTTTTTAAGTAAGTAAGTAACAGGTAGGTCCATTGCGCCACCACGGGATTTATGGCGATAGATATGCATTTTATAAATGTTACCACGAAAAATCTGGCCGGATGCATCAAGGATTGGTACGCAGCGATAGCCAGTATCTTCCAAAATAGCTAGGGCCTCGGCCAAGGTTGCCGTTTCTTTGATGCTGGTGACTTGTTCCTTAGTTTGCACCATTGATTTTAATAACATGCGTTTTGCCTCCAGATTAAATAATTCTCATTTTGTTTATACCATATCATAATATATAATCGAGTAATAGACCACCACCCAGTTTAATAAATTAGAGGATTTTAATGAAAGTAGGCAATATAAATGCAGAACGAAATGATGCGGCGGCCAGTGATCAAACCAGCAGTGCTTAACTTTTTACGCCAACAAACGACCCAGTTATCCGGTCCCTTAGGTGAGTTGGAACAACAAGCACACGAAAAAGGGGTACCCGTGATTCCGCATGAAACGGTCACTTTTATGCAGACGCTGTTTAATCTGAAGCAACCGCGAAATGTGTTGGAAGTCGGGACAGCAATTGGTTTCTCTGCTAGTTTGTTTGCGACTTGTATGGGGCCTGACGGGCGAGTCACTTCGATCGACCGCTATCCGTTGATGCTGGAACACGCACGTGAAAATATTGATCATCTAGGCTTAAATCAACAGATCAAGTTAATGGCTGGGGATGCAGCTGATATATTGCCGACGTTGACTGATGGCTATGATGTTATTTTCATGGACAGCGCTAAGGCTAAATATTTAGATTTTCTTGATGATTGTTTGCGTTTATTAACGGCTAACGGCGTGCTATTGATCGATGATGTTTTGCAGGGTGGTACGATTTTCGATGCGCCAGATACGATTCCTCATCGGAATAAAGCAATCTATCGTAAATTAAACCAGCTGTTAGACCGCGTTTTTAGTGATTCAAAATTGGTTGCAACGCTTTTACCACTAGGTGATGGCGTTTTGATGATCACTAAAAAGCTTTAAACATTGTTATAGCGACAAAAAAGGACTCACGACGAATCGTCGTGGGTCCTTAACTTTAGTTAGAAAATAATTACTGGTGTCCCAGTGCTGACTAACGAATATAACTTAGCCATTGTGGTTGGTGGTGTATTAACACAGCCGTGTGAACCGTGTGTCTTATACCAGTCACCACCGAATGTTGGTTGCCAAGAAGCATCATGGATCCCAACACCAGTGTAATCAACGGGCATCCAGTAATCAACGGGTGACGCATAAGCTGAGCCGTCATCGTTGGTACCTTTCAAGGTTGAATCTTGTTGTTTATTCCAAATGAAATCAACGCCAGATGGTGTATCTTGACCAGGCTTACCAGTTACAACATCGGTATCCAGAACTAACTCACCGTCCTTGTAATACCACATATGTTGGTTAGTCTTATCAACTTCGATATAAGTAGTGCCAATATCGGATTTATCAGTTGTATAACCAACACCTTGGATAACCGGGGTACGTGTGAAATCTTTACCTTCTAGAACTTTAGCCATTAAGGTAGTGGTTTCGCTGGCAGTATCGATACTCCAACCATAAGTACCAGCCGGAACGGTTACAGTGCCACTCTTAGTGCTTTTAAATTGACGATCTTTATTAATGGTTGAATATTGCTTACTTAAGCTGGCGACATAGGCCTTGACCTTGACCTCATCCAGACTAACTTTACCATTAGTGAAGGTTTCCCAACCATAAATAGTCGCTTTAGGAACGGTCACCTTATTACCATTGATCGTATAAGTAATATTTTCGTTATGGATTTTTTCAAGCTTGGTGACCGCTTGTTTTAAACGCGCGCTATCAGCAGTTACTGTTGGCTTGGCGTAAGCAGTTTTAACTGCAATTTGACCATCACTAGCAGCTAAACCAGTACGAATCGTTGCTTCCAGCTGTTCTGTATTTAAATGATTCCCAGTAACAGCTTTACTAATGACGAAATTATTATTTTGTTTAGTTACAGTTGCATTTTTGCTAGCGCTACGGCCTTTATTAAGCTGTGTTGCTGTTTGTTTAACGAATTGGTCAAATGTTGTTTGATCGACCTTTAAACTTTTACTAGCTTGCGCAGTACTGGTGCCTGTTAATAAGTGAAGCGGCCATGACCATGGATTCTGCTGTTGCTTCAAGCTGGTCAGTTTCTGGCTAAAGTCAGGGTTGACCCCAGCAGTTTCACCGGTGAAGCTCAATAATTTCTTATCGCCTTCGACCAAGGTAAACTTTTGTTGCTTAAAATGGGTTTGTAATAGCTGATTGGCTTGGGCTTCAGTTTTACCGCCAACATCTACACCAGCAACATCGGTACGGGGTAGATAAGTGTTGCGGTAACGCTGGCTTTGGAAAATATAAAGTCCGAAAACCGCAATGAGTATCACACTGATGGCAATCACCATTCGACTGCGTTTTTTCATTGGTTACGGTCCTCCTATAAATTATTCTTTAGCTGAGTGTAGCATTTCCTAGTGAAAAATGATAGCGGATAAACCTTTAATTTAGCTAAAAATTATTATACTCACTATGAAAACGTTACTAATATTACAATAAATATTGGCTAATTTCAAAACTTAATTATTAAAATAAGCAGTCCGAAAAATAGGGCGGCAGGTGTTAATTTTAAATCTATTTATCCGCCAAATAAAAAGAGTTTGAGCGGTCAGCCCAAACTCTAGTAAAAATCATTTAGAATTTCTAATGATCAGTTATTTACCTTTTCAGCACCTAAACGTTGAGTGAAGTTTTTAGAAATAAAGACGAGATCATCAGCGTAGTCACGCAATGAACGATAGCTGTTATAAGTTGCTTCCATCAATGAACCGATGTTACAGCCGGTAACAACTTGCACTTTGTCATTATGATAAGCGATCTCTGCACAGACCTTGAATGGTGTCCCGCCAAAAATATCTGTAAATAATACAGTTGCTTCACCGGGCTTAACTGCTGCAGTGAGTTCTTTCTTATAAGCTTCTTCAGTCATACCGTTTTCAAAGTTAATGAATTTATAGTTATCGGGAATGATCGAAAGTAGGTTCAAGGTGTTTTTGATGCCATCGGCGAAACCGCCGTGACCAGTGATGATTGTTGTATATTGTGCCATAATGCATTCCTCCAGTTTACTTTAGCCTATAGGAGTCAGTTTTTAGTTTTAAAAACCGGCTTGTGATTCCTATACTCTTATGAAAACACGTTCATAGCAAAATGTCAACGCTTACAATAGCGGCAAAAGTAAATTTTATTAAAATGTAACCACGATTTAAGCTAATGCAACAAGGTTTGCGTCGCTAAATAAAAAATATTACCTATTGGCACCCCGCAGGCGACCAACAGATAATATTAAATTTAACTAATTATTTTCATGAATTTTATTGGCGAGTTTCAATGCCATTTTCTTTAAAAGCTTGATCAGCTAATTCTTTAAGCTCTTTACCGGACTTGGTCATTGCAGCCTGTTCGGACTCATTTAGGGGTAATTCGATCACGTGCTTAAGCCCTGCGCGATTGATCACTGCTGGCGTACCAATATAAATATCGTTTAAACCGTATTGACCTTCCATATAGGCTGAAAGGGTGATGATCGCATTTTCATCATCGAAAATTGCTTTGGTAATACGAGCCAAAGCTGCGGCGATGCCATAGAAAGTCGCGCCTTTCTTTTCAATAATATCGTAAGCAGCATCGCGTACGCCGATAAAAATTTTATCTAGGTCAGCTTGTGTGACTTCTGGATGGTGTGCCATGAATTCGCTCATTCGTTCGCCACCAAAAGTTAAATGTGACCAAACGGAGAATTCAGAATCGCCGTGTTCACCCATAATGTAGCCGTGAACGGAACGAGCCGCCACGCCGACAAGTTCGGCAACCGCTTGGCGCAAACGGGCAGTATCCAAAGAAGTCCCAGAGCCGATCACGCGCTCTTTAGGGAAGCCAGATAATTTCCAAGTTGCGTAAGTTAGAATATCAACCGGATTTGCCGCAACTAAGAAAATACCATCAAAGCCTGATTCAACGATTGGATCAACGATTGATTTGAGGATCTTCAAGTTCTTGCTAACTAGATCGAGCCGTGTTTCACCTGGTTTTTGGGGCGCACCAGCTGTGATCACAACGACATCAGCGTCTTTTGCATCCGCGTAAGTGCCAGCGTGAATCGTTTTTGGTGAATTCCAAGCTAATGCATGGGAAAGATCCATTGCATCGCCTTCTGTTTTGTCCTTCGCAATATCAACGATCGTAATTTCTTGGGCAATACCTTGTAAGACAAGTGCAAAGGCATAACTAGAGCCGACTGCACCATCACCGACTAAAAGTACTTTTTGATGTTTTTCAGTTGCCAAGATAGCTTTCATCCCTTCATGTTGGAGCTGTTATTTTTTGAAGTATTATCATAGCATATCTGGCTTGATTTATCTAAGAAAATGTAATAAATCTAATAGAAATCAAAAGATTTAGCTTAAAACTCATTTAGTTGGCTTTAATAGGCGTTTTTCAACTATGTCGAATGCGCTAGCCAGCGAAACGGTCACCAATGTGGCTACGATCATTTCAACGAAGCCATTAGATACAATGACACCCCCGATAAGCACTAAAATGGCACTCAAGGAATGGTAACCTAATTGCTGACCAAAAATTAACCCCATCAGGCCTAGGACTAAAACCGTGTTAGTTAATGATCCGACCAAGCCAGCTAAACCATAGCTGAAGCTGCGGTTGATATTTTTTTTGCGTAACAAAGCGAACACTAATGCTGGGGTAATACCGACTAATACGCGGGGCAGAATTGAAACGACAATGGCCAACACATTACCGTGGCCGGTTCCGGGAACGGGGACAAATGGCGAAAAAACAAAGCTAGTGGGTGTCATGATGACCGTGGAACGATATAAACTGAGTAAGCCGAAAACTAAGCCTAGAAAAGCGCCGCGTTTATAACCAAGTATGATCGAGCCGACAATAACTGGAATATGCAAGGTGGTGATCGCAAATGGTCCTAGCTGCAAGAATCCCAATGGGGTAAGATACAATAAAAATAAAAGTGCCAATAGTATAGCAGTGTAGACTAGCTTTTTAGTGCGCAGATCGTTTGTCATAGCGATTCACTCCAATTTTTCAACGACTACCCATGCGGTTACGTATAACTTAAATAAATGAATTCATGTATAATGAATGAAGCTGAAATCAGTTTTATTTAAGTAAAACTAATCGACTACAGTAAAGGAAGCGCTCTATATTTTAATGACACTAGTGTCATTAGAGCGATTATACTTCAAAATGACACCGATGTCATTAACTATTTATTAAAGAGGTTTTTTAATGACAAGCAAAACTAATGAAGAACGGAAACAAATCAAACGTGAAGCTATCTTAGAAGGGGCGCGCAGCGTATTTAGCCGCAAAGGGTTACTTAATGTCACGATGCAGGATATCGTTGATGAATGCGGCATTAGTCGTGGTGGGATCTATCTATATTTCGATTCGGTCGATGCTATTTTTATTGCTGTCATTGGCCAACGAAGTAGCCGCAAGTTTGATGGTATTCGTGCTGATATCCAGGCAAATAGTCCATTTGAAGACTTACTGACTCAATATTTTGCTGAACATAAAGATCGCCTGCTAAATCATGTCGGTAATAGTTTGCTACGTGCTACCTACGAATATTATTACACCCATGGTTCCGAAAAAGACCATGCTTTCCAGCAAGCCCAGATCAGCTCTAGTCAACAGACGATCTATGCTATTTTGCAATTAGGTGTTACGCAAAACATTTTATTAGATCAACGCTTGGCTGAACTTGCCGAAACGTTCATGCTGATCATTGAAGGATTAAGTGTATTAGCCATCACCGGCGCTATCACCGAAAAGCGTATCGATAACCAAGTTAAGATGATGCAATCAATGTTGCCCCGAAAATAGCTATTATCATTATGATCGGCCGCAGTGATGTGTACGATCGCAGAACGGAAAAGCATGAGTGGTTATGTTATAATAGCCAATAATAATTCTGTTGTAACCGGCAATTTAATTTTGCCGGTCGTTTTCGTGTCAGTAATTTTTAGTATTCCCAATGAAGACATGAAAAAATTAGATAAGGTGGCGCGATTTACAAATGAAAATGATCGTTGGTCTAGGTAACCCTGGACAAAAATATGTAAAGACCAAACATAATGTCGGCTTTATGACCATGGATCGTATGGCAGCGGCGCATCAAGTCACATTTAGTAATAATCAATTTGAGGCTAACTACGCCACTTATTTTGAAAATGGCGAAAAGGTTTTTTTAGTCAAGCCACAGACATTTATGAATGATTCTGGGCGGGCAGTTAAACCGTTGATGACCTACTATCAGATTCAAATGGATGAATTAATGGTCGTGTACGATGATATGGATCTAGTGCCCGGACGGTTGCGGCTACGCGAACACGGTTCTGCTGGCGGCCATAACGGGATCAAAAGCTTGATCAGCTTTCTGCAAACGTCTGATTTTAATCGGGTGCGGATCGGTACTGGGCATCCAGAACGTCAAAGTGTAGTTGATTGGGTGCTAACGCCATTTAGTAAAGACGCCCAACCGTTAGTTGAGCAAAGCATCGATACAGCTATTGATGCGTTAGATGATTGGGCAAAGGGCGCTGATTTTATGCAGGTGATGAATCAGTATAATCGGAAAGGATAACTATGGATCTAACAGAACTGCTTTTAAAAGCACCTAAAATTAAAGATTGGTTAAGCCAAGTGACACCACAGAGTCGTCAGTTGATCACCGGCTTGCAAGATTCAGCGCGCTCATTACTATTAAGTGCGGTATTACGGGCTAAAAAGCAGCCGATGTTGGTGGTGACAAATAGTTTATTTAATGCCAGTCAATTAGCAGATGATTTGACTAATTTATTACCAGAAACACAAGTTAAGCTTTTCCCAGTCGATGAAGTGATGGCGGCACAAGTGGCAGCCAGTTCACCGGAGTACCGCAGTGAACGGGTGCAGGCGCTGACTTTTTTGGCGCAACAACAGTCGGGGATCGTGGTAGCTTCGTTGGCCGGGATGCGCCAGTTGTTACCGGCACCTGATTTATGGCGGGCGAGTGCCCTAACGATCAAGCTTGGCGGTGAACTAGATCCGCTGCAATTACGCCAGCAATTAGTCGGTATGGGCTACACTCGCGAGCAACTAGTCGGCCGTCCCGGCGAGTTTGCGATGCGCGGCGACATTATTGATATTTACCCATTAAATGCAGCTAATCCAGTGCGAATCGATTTGTTTGATACCGAAGTCGATTCGCTACGTTATTTTGAGGCCAGTAGCCAGCGTAGTATTGAGAATTTAACTGAGTTCACGCTGTTACCAGCCACTGATTTTTTAGTGACGCCAGAACTATTACGACAGGCGGCACCGCGAGTCAAAAAAGCGTACCAGACTGAGTCAGCAGCGCTAAAGGAAGCCAGTGAGCGAACCGCGTTGACCAATAATTTATCGCCGATCATCGCAGCACTGGAAAAAGGTGAAGTCGTCCCTGAGTTAGTTCGTTACCGCGATATGATCTACGCACCGGCGGCCAACCTAACTGATTATCTAGCGGCTGATGGGATTGTCGTGTTGGATGATTACCCTCGGATGCAGGAAAGTGAAACGGAATTAGCTGCCGACGCGACCCAGTGGTTAGCTGAAGAACTAAGTAACCACCATATGCTGCATAAACAGACCGTCAGTCATGAATTGAAAACGTTGCTACGTAAGAATAAGCATACTCATTTCTATTTAAGCTTGTTCCAAAAAGGAATGGGTAATTTACGTTTAGATCAAATCCTTGATCTGCAAAATCGGGATATGCAGCAGTTTTTTGGTCAGATGCCGCTGTTTAAAGCGGAAATTGATCGTTGGCAAGCGCAACAACAAACCGTGCTAGTCATGGTAAATGATGATGATCGCCGTGAACGCGTTGGGCGAACCTTGCGTGACTTTAATATTAAAGCAACCTTGGCTAAGCCAACCACCTTACAACCACACCAAGTCCAGATCGTTGCGGCCACGTTGCAGAATGGTTTTGAACTCCCAGACGCTAATTTAGTCGTGGTCACAGAAAAAGAACTGTTTAATCAGCCAGTTAAAAAGCGTATTCGCCGGCAGACCTTAGCTAATGCTGAACGGATCAAGAGTTATAACGAACTAAATCCGGGTGACTATGTGGTCCACGTCAATCATGGGATCGGTAAATACGTTGGGATGCAAACGCTGGAAGTTGACGGTAAGCACCAAGACTACATTACGATTCTGTATCAGGATAATGCCAAGTTATTCATCCCGGTGACCCAGTTAAATTTAGTTCAGAAATATGTGGCTTCAGAAGGTAAATCGCCGCGGGTTAATAAACTAGGTGGTAGTGAGTGGGCTAAAACCAAGCGTAAAGTTAGCTCTAAAATCGAAGATATCGCCGATGATTTGATCGAGTTGTATGCTCAACGTGAGGCGGAAAAAGGGTTTGCCTTTGCACCGGATAATGAATATCAGCGCGAGTTTGAGGATGCCTTTCCTTATACGGAAACTGATGATCAATTGCGTAGTGTGGCCGAGATCAAACACGACATGGAACGGCCTAAGCCGATGGATCGACTGTTGGTCGGCGATGTTGGCTTCGGTAAAACAGAAGTTGCCTTGCGGGCAGTTTTCAAAGCAATTCAAGATGGTAAGCAGGCTGCGTTTTTGGTGCCAACAACTATTCTGGCACAGCAGCATTTTGATACGATGTTGCAGCGTTTTGCTGATTTTCCTGTTCAAGTCGAATTATTGTCGCGTTTTCGGACGACAAAGCAGATCAACGCCTCACTGGCGGCCATTAAAAGTGGTCAAGCCGATGTTGTGATCGGTACTCACCGTATCTTATCGAAAGATGTGGTGTTCCGTGATCTTGGTTTGTTAGTCGTCGATGAAGAGCAGCGTTTCGGCGTTAAATCTAAAGAGCGGCTGAAATCAGTGCGTGCCAACGTGGATGTGCTGACAATGACCGCTACACCAATTCCGCGGACGTTGAACATGTCGATGGTCGGCGTCCGTGACCTATCGGTGATCGAGACGCCGCCAGCCAACCGTTACCCGGTCCAAACTTATGTGATGGAACAAAATGTTGGTGCATTACGCGCCGGAATTGAACGTGAATTAGCGCGGGGCGGCCAAGTTTTTTATTTGCACAATCGAGTGGAAGATATCGAGCGAACGGTGGCTAATATTGAAGCATTGGTGCCAGAAGCTACCGTCACTTATGCCCACGGTCAAATGACCGAAGCCCAGCTAGATAACACGCTGTATGAGTTTGTCCATGGCCACTATGACGTGATCGTCACCACGACGATCATTGAAAATGGGGTCAACATGCCGAACGTTAATACGCTATTTGTGGAAGACGCTGACCATATGGGCCTGGCGCAGCTTTACCAGTTGCGGGGTCGTGTCGGTCGTAGTAGCCGTGTCGGGTATGCTTACTTTATGTATCGGCAAAACAAAGTTCTAACTGAGATCAGTGAAAAACGCTTGGCAGCAATTCGCGACTTTACCGAATTAGGTTCCGGCTTCAAAATTGCCATGCGTGATCTATCGATTCGTGGCGCTGGTAATCTGCTAGGTAAGCAGCAACATGGCTTTATTGATTCAGTCGGCTATGACTTGTATTCACAAATGTTAGCTGATGCAGTGGCACAAAAGCAGGGTAAGGTCGCCCAAGTTAAAAGCGATGCTGAAATTGATTTGGGGATCGAGGCTTACTTGCCTAGTGAGTACATTACGGATTCACGGCAAAAAATTGAGTTATATAAGCGGATCCGCGAGTTAGCCAGCCCAGCCGATCTAGAAGAGTTACAAGCTGATCTGTTTGATCGTTTTGGCGATTATCCTGATACGGTGGCTCACCTATTGGCAATCGGGTTGCTAAAAGTTTATGCTGATCAAGCATTAGTTGAACGGGTGCGCCATCTTGACCAACAGCTGCAGGTGAAGTTATCGGCTAAGGGGACGCGGCAAATCGCGCCGGAAGACGTCTTTAAGGCTTTAAGTAAAACTAAACTGAAGGCTACGGTCAAAATGGACGGCGATAAAATGATCATTAGCTTAGTCATTCAGCCAAAAATGCGGCAGGCAGATTGGCTGGAAGAGTTGACCCAATTTTTAAATGGCTTGGCAGAAATTGTTCAAGCAGCCACTCCAGCTTGATGCGAGGACTAAATTATGCAAAATAAGCAGATGAAACACGTAGTCCACGGTGCCTTTATTTTATCGTTAGCTTCCTTGATCGCTAAAATACTAAGCGCCGTTTACCGAGTACCGTTTCAAAATTTAGTCGGTAATACGGGCTTCTACGTTTATCAACAGATTTATCCGCTATATGGCATTGGGATGACCTTTGCGCTCTCAGGATTGCCAGTATTTATTTCTAAATTAGTGGCCGAGCAAACGGATCCTGGCTGGCAGCGAGAAACTTTACGGCGTAGCGCTTTATTACTGGCAGCTTTATCCGGACTGATTTTTGTTGGCTTACAGTTAGGTGATTCAGCGATTGCGCAGGCCATGGGCGATCACCAGTTAGCGCCGTTAATTGACGCGGTGGCTTGGATGTTTCTGTTCATGCCTTGGCTAGCGCTAAGCCGCGGCTTTTTTCAAGGTCGTTTTATGATGGTGCCAACGGCTTTATCACAGGTGGCGGAGCAAGTTGTGCGGGTCGCGGTGATTTTGATCGCGGCGATCTGGGCGGTGCGCGCAAATTGGTCAGTTTATAAAATGGGCACTTGGGCGATGAGCGGCGCTGTGTTTGGTGCCCTTGCGGCTAGCATCGTATTAGCCTATTATTGGCAACATTCAGTCAGTCATGCGAAAGTAGCGACTTCACTGGGGGTGCCACGTTATCATGATCTATTGCGTCGTTTCTTAGCTGAAGGCGGTTCGTTATGCCTTTACGCATCGCTGATCGTTTTACTACAACTATTAGATTCATTTTCAGTCAAAAATAATTTAGTAGTGGCTGGACTTGGTCAAGCAGCCGCTAAAAGTTTAAAAGGGGTTTATGATCGTGGCCAGCCCTTAGTTCAGTTAGGTCTAGTTTTAGCCACGGCCTTATCGACATCATTGTTACCTAGTTTGACCAGGGCACTACAACGACAACGATTAAATGCATTTTATCGCCAAGCAGTGATGATGATCCGGCTAAGTTTTACCTTCTCTGTTGCTGCCGCTGGTGGTTTGATCGCGTTGATGCCTGGCGTTAACCGGCTACTATTCGGTAACACACAAGGTAATTTAGCCTTAGCATTATATATGCTAAGTATTGTTTTTGTGGCGCTGATCTCAAGTTACAGTAGCGTATTTCAAAGCTTAGGCGAGTACCGATTGCCGACTGTAGCGCTGTTAGTAGGGCTAGCGGTTAAGCTGGTTTTCAATGGCTGGGCGGTGCGCCGTTGGCAAATTAATGGCGCTAGTGCAGTGACGATTTTAGCGTTGGTGGTGATGTTTCTACTGATTTGGTGGCGTTCTAAAAGTTACCTGCGGCACGCATTGTTTCGCCAACATTTCTTGCTTAAATTAATGATCTGCGCTGGCAGCATGACCTTGGTTGTGAGCGGAGCGTATGCGTTACTAGTTCAATGGCTACAGCCGAGTCGCTTGGCCACCGGCGGGCTTGTTTTCATCTGTGTCATACTAGGTGGCAGTTTATTTCTTTTCTTGGCCCGCAGTTTGCGGCTACTGACGGTTCGTGAGTGGCTGGCGTTACCGCTAGGCAAAAAATTCTTACAACGATTTAAATAGAACAAAATGGAAAGTAGGTCAATATTATGCGTTTAGATAAATTCTTAAAAGTTTCCCGGATCATTAAGCGCCGGACAGTTGCTAAAGAAATCGCTGATAAAGGGCGTATCTTGATCAATGATAAGGTTGCTAAATCTTCAACAAACGTTGCGGTGGGCGACACAGTGACCATTAAATTTGGTAATAAAACGCTGACAGTTAAGGTCAGCGCGTTATTTGAAACCACCAAAAAAGATGCTGCTGAAGAAATGTATGAGATCGTGTCAGAAACCTTCGCTGAAAAGTTCTAGCGTACCAATTTTCGTGACCAGAATAACTGGCCTGCAGGTGTTATCTCTGTGCAACTGGGTTTATTCGCATATATAACTAATAATAATCTATTTTTATGAAATTATTAGGCGGCTTCGCGTAGACACTTTTAGGAAAGCTTGCTATACTTTGGTTAGAATTAGGTGCAGATTTTAGCCGCTGATTTAAGGCGAAAACATTTGGTTGAAATCAATTTACTGATTGGCAAGATCTAATGAAAGAGGGATACGGTTATGTTGCTTACTAAGAAGAAAGCTAAAACTAATACTAATAAGCAGTCAGCAATTGATCCGTACGCCCAAATCGCGCAGGCGCGGCAACAAAAGCAAAAGCGAGTGCATTATGTGCAACGAGTACACAAGCGCCGCATCATGTTGATAGTTGCTTTATTGGTCGGCGTCTTTCTAGTCAGTGGTTTTCAAATTTATCAGGCACACCGTTCGCTGGTCACGACGACCGCACAAGTTACAACAAAGCAAACGGAGCTTAAAAAGACCAAGGCCGAACAACGTCAATTGAAGCTACAAACAGAACAATTGCAGAATGACGATTATTTACAACAAGTCATTCGCCAGAAATACTATTATTCTAAAAACAACGAGACTATTTATAGCTTGCCACAAGATAAAGCACCAACGATTTCAACAAAATAAACCCGTGTGCAATGCTTGCAACCGCCCTTTCCTGTGCTATACTTATGAGTACAAGATCGAAGGAGGAAAAACTTTTTTATGTCAATTGAAGTCGGAGCTAAAGTTTCTGGTAAGGTTTCTGGAATCACGAATTTTGGTGCGTTTATCGATTTAGGTGATCGTAAGACAGGCCTAGTTCATATTAGTGAAATTTCGGATAGTTATGTTAAAGATATTCATGATGTCCTCTCTGTTGGCGATGAAGTCACAGTTAAGGTTATGTCAGTTGGTGATGATGGCAAGATCGGCTTATCGATTCGTAAAGCGGTCGATAAACCAGCTTCTGAAGAGCATGAACATTCAAATCAACACGCACCACATCGGTCAAATAATTCTAATCCGCGGCAAAGTCGTCCTAGTCATGACAGCAATAGTTCACATGCACAAGGACGAGCTGGCGGCGGCAATGGTCGACGCCATTTTCAAGAAACCAAGAAAGAAGACTTTGACGATCTCTTATCCGATTTTCTTAAAGACAGTGAATCACGTTTAACTGACTTAAAACGAAATACTGAAGGTAAGCGTGGTGGCCGCGGCGGTCGCCGTAGTTAATAAACAAAGTCAACGAGTTCGGGCTAGCCTGAACTCGTTTTTTTAGTTGGTAAAATGTAAGGAGGCGCTTTTTTTGCGGACAGAATTCACGGCACAAATTAAAAAATTACAATTGTGGACTGCAGAAACTGCTGTTTTGGTGGCTGTTTCGACAGGGGCTGATTCGATGGCATTGCTCGACCTTTTAGCGCATTTACCAGCAAATTTACGGCCTAAAATCAACGTCGTCCACGTCAATCATCAGTTACGGGCAGCGAGCACTAATGAAGCCATTTTTTTGACCGATTATTGCGCAGCCCACGGCTGGCCATTATATCAGACCAAGTGGCCGTTGACGGCCCATCCGGCGCATGGTACGGAAGCTGCAGCGCGCCAATTTCGCTATGATTATTTTGCTCAGGTTTTACGCCAGCAGCAGATTCCGTTGCTGTTGACGGCCCATCACGCTGACGATCAGTTGGAAACACTATTGATGCGTTTGGCCCGTGGCGGTGATGTGCAACAGTTGGCAGCTATTGCAACTGAACGTTCCTTTCACCAAGCTAAGCTAGTCCGTCCGTTGCTACCATTTACGCGCCAGCAATTACGGGCGTATGTGACCCAGCGCCAACTCACCTATTTTGATGACGTGACTAATCAAGACACACAATTTACCCGTAACCAGATTCGCCAGCAGATCGTACCGGTATTAAAGCAAATCCAGCCGTTAGCGGCCGAACACGCTGCTAATTATGCCGCTCAGTTGCAGCGCTTGTTGCGAGTTAACCAGCAACAAATGGATCAAGTTTTAATTGAAAATGGTCAATTTATGGCGACGGGTTATCGTGGTGAATTGGGAAAGTGGCAGTCACTAAGTAGCGATTTACAACATTTAGCGTTAGATCAATTAATGACACGTTTAATGGTCACGCAGGGAATTGAAGTGAGCCAAGCGCAAAAGGGTGAGATTCGACAGTTATTGCAGGGACCGCGCGCGCAAGCCGGGCTTGATCTGGCGGCCGGCTGGCAGCTAACTAAAAGCTATCACTATTTCACAATTGCACCGGCACCGGCGCCGATCGTGGCCGCAACGGTTGATTTAATGCCCGGTGCAACTTGCCAGGTGGAACAATGGCAGATCACGTTGCAGCCCGCAAGTGTAACGGGTGGCACGGGTGTGGACAGCTTAGAGGTTTGGCTGGCGGCTAACGAATTGCCACTTCAAATTCGGCATCGCCAGCCCGGTGATCGCTTACCACTGCGCCACGGCCACCAAAAAATCAAGCGTATTTTAAGTGATAAAAAAATTCCCCAACAACAGCGCGAACGATTATGGTTAATTACAACGCAGCAAAATACAGTATTATGGCTGTTAGGCGTTAAAAAATCGCAATTGTTTAACCCGCAACAAACTGATAAAATACATTACAGAATAACCATAAAAAAATAAAGCTGACCAACTTTATAGCGGCGGCGTAAAACTTGCAATTTTGTTGTTTATTAATGTAAGTTGGAGAGGAGTCTATTAATGCATCAGGATATCGAAAGTATTCTGTATGACCAAGCAGCCATTGCTAAGGTCACAGAGCAGTTAGGAGCACAGATCACTACAGATTACGCTGGGAAAAATCCGTTGGTGATCTGTGTTTTAAAGGGGGCCATGTTGTTTATGGCTGACCTAGTTCGGCAGATCGATACTCATTTAGAAATGGATTTCTTGGATGTTTCCAGTTATCAAGGTGGTATTCAATCCACCGGTGAGGTTAAGATCATTAAGGATCTGGATACGCCACTGAAAGATCGTGAAGTTTTGATCGTTGAAGATATCGTGGATACAGGACGGACTTTAAATTATTTAGTTGATTTATTTAAGTATCGGCAAGCAAAATCAGTGAAGATCTGTACACTATTAAACAAGCCAGAAACCCGGGTTGTGCCGGTGAAAGCTGATTACGTTGGCTTCACCGTTCCTAATGCCTTTTTAGTCGGCTATGGTCTGGATTATGCTGAACAGTACCGTAATCTGCCGTATATTGGTATTCTTAAATCTGCAATTTATCAAACGAAATAATAGTCAATGAAAGTCAAATATGCTATCATCAATAACTGAAATGATATGACAAGGTATCATTTTTAGAACCCGATAACAATTCGGAAACGGAGGTCACGTATGAATAATAAGCGGAATGGACTTTTTCGCAATAGTCTGTTTTATATTGTTATCTTTCTCAGTTTGATTGGGATTATCTACTTCTTTTCAAACGGCCAATCAAATTCACAGTCTAAAGAACTACAATCCAGTGAATTTGTTAGCCAGTTAAAGAGTAACAAGATCAAAGACTTTAGTGTACAGCCAAATAATGGTGTTTATAAAATCACCGGTGACTATCGCAAAGCGCAAAAAGTTTCCTCAAATAGCGGCGGCTTCGGCCTGGTTTCAAAATCAACAACGAGTGTTAAGAGTTTCACAACAATCATGTTGGATAGCGATTCACAAGTTGCCCAGGTAGCCCGCTTAGCTGAAAAGAACAATATTAAGATGAACACTAAGGCTGAAGAGTCTAGTGGATTCTGGATCCAGATCCTGTTGTACGCTTTACCGTTAGTCATGATCATTTTCTTCTTCTATATGATGATGGGCCAGGCGGGTCAAGGCGGCGGTGGTAATAACCGGGTGATGAACTTCGGTAAATCCAAGGTCAAACCAGCTGATAAGAAAGCGAATAAGGTTCGTTTCTCAGATGTCGCTGGGGCCGAGGAAGAAAAGCAAGAATTAGTCGAAGTTGTCGAATTCTTGAAGGATCCGCGGAAGTTCGTTTCCTTGGGCGCCCGGATTCCTGCCGGTGTCTTACTAGAGGGACCTCCTGGTACTGGTAAAACATTATTGGCCAAGGCGGTCGCTGGTGAAGCCGGCGTACCATTCTACTCGATCTCTGGTTCTGACTTCGTCGAAATGTTCGTCGGTGTCGGTGCTAGTCGTGTACGTGACTTATTTGAACAAGCTAAAAAGAGCGCACCTGCTATCATCTTTATTGATGAAATTGATGCCGTTGGCCGTAAACGTGGCAGCGGTATGGGTGGTGGTCATGATGAACGTGAACAAACCTTGAACCAATTACTGGTTGAACTTGATGGCTTTACTGGTAGTGAAGGGGTTATTGTCATTGCGGCAACTAACCGTTCTGATGTTCTTGATCCAGCCTTACTGCGTCCAGGCCGTTTCGACCGTAAGATTTTGGTCGGTAGCCCAGATGTTAAGGGTCGTGAAGCAATCTTAAAAGTTCACGCCAAGAACAAGCCATTGGCTGATGATGTTGATCTTAAAGTATTAGCACAAACAACCCCTGGTTTTGTCGGTGCTGATCTAGAAAACTTATTGAACGAAGCTGCTTTAGTAGCGGCGCGGCGCGATAAGAAGAAGATCGATGCGACGGATATTGACGAAGCTGAAGATCGTGTGATCGCTGGTCCAGCCAAGCGTGATCGGGTCATTAGTCCGAAAGAACGTAACATGGTGGCTTACCATGAAGCAGGTCATACTATTGCCGGCTTAGTCTTAAGTGATTCACGGATCGTACGTAAGGTCACGATCGTACCTCGTGGTCGCGCCGGCGGTTATGCGATCATGTTGCCACGAGAAGATCAATTCTTGATGACTAAGAAAGAATTAACTGAACAAATCGTTGGTTTACTTGGTGGCCGAACCGCTGAAGAAATTGTCTTTGGTACCCAATCTACTGGTGCTTCTAATGATTTCGAGCAAGCTACTCAGTTAGCACGAGCAATGGTCACTCAATACGGGATGAGCGCTAAATTAGGTAATATCCAGTATGAAGGACCAGCAATGCAACAACAAGAATATGGTGTACGGCCTTATTCTGAAGCAACCGCAACTGCAATCGATGATGAAGTTCGCCGGATCATGAACGAGGCCCATCAACAGGTCTACGAAATTATCCAAGCACATCGTGAACAGCATAAACTGATTGCTGAGAAGTTACTCCAGTATGAAACTTTGAATGAGAAACAAATTCTCAGTTTATTCAATACTGGTGAAATGCCTGATGAAACTGGCGCTAGCGAATTCCCAAGTGAAAAAGCAGCAACTTTTGAACAATCCAAGAAAGAATTGGAACGTCAAGATGCAGCTAAACAAGGTGAAGACAAGCAAGAGCCTGCTTCAACAGTTGCAGCAACTCCAGAATCAGCTGATACGGATTCAGCAACATCAGAACCTGCCACAAGTGCAGCTTCTGCTGACTCTGTAACGCCAACCTCGCAAGCCGACGCGGCCGATTCAGAATCAGATCATAAAGCATAAAACCAAGGGCTGGAGCAATTGTTCCAGCCTTTCGTTTCGGCTAAATTTAGATGAACGGAACCAGTTCAGACTAAAACTAGCTAAATATTGAAGTGACGTTATACGATAACTAATTAAGGAGCCAAATCCATTATGAGTGATTATTTAATTAAAAGTATGGCCTATCACGGTACGGTTCGCGCCTATGCAGTTGACGCCAGCGATGTCGTTGCCGAGGCACAGCACCGTCATGGTACATGGAGTGCTTCATCAGCGGCGCTTGGCCGTACTTTAGTAGCAACCTTACTGATGAGTACTGCCGGGCTACAAGACGATCAAAAAATGACCGTCAAAGTCTTAGGTAACGGCCCAGCTGGCGCAATTGTTGCCGATGGTAATGCTCAGGGTACCGTCAAAGGATACATCCAAAATCCGCACGTCCACTTACCTTTAAACGGTAAGCAGCATATTGATGTCCGTGGGGCAGTTGGTTCGGCTGGTACGATCGCAGTAACCAAGGATCTCGGGTTAGCGCAGCCTTTTACTGGGCAAACACCAATTGTTTCTGGTGAACTCGGCGAAGACTTCACCTACTACATGGCAGCTTCAGAACAAATTCCATCGGCGGTTGGCGTTTCCGTGTTTGTTAATCCAGACAATACAATTGAAGTAGCCGGTGGCTTTTTGATTGAAATGATGCCCGGCGCAGATGATGCAGTTGCCGCTGACTTGGAGGCTAAGCTAAAAACGATTCCGCTGGTCTCTGAATCATTGCGCAAAGGACAAACACCGGAACAAATTTTACAGGCTATTTTCGGTGCTGATCTAGAAATTGTTGAAAAATTGCCAGTGGCATTTAAGTGTGATTGTTCCAAAGAACGGTTTGGTAAATCGATCGCGGCGTTAAAACCAAGTGAAATTCAGGCGATGATCGATGAAGATCATGGTGCTGAAGTAGTTTGCCGCTTTTGTGGTCAGAAGTATCAATTTAGTGCCACTGAGTTACAAGAATTAAAGGATAATTATCAAGCATAGCTTTAGATCGGGATGCGGCTGCATTAATGGCCGTATCTTTTTTTTGCAGAAACAACTGAGCTAGTCGGTTTTCGTCATCGGTAATTTGTGCTATGATACAAAAGATGTTTCTGAAAAGTGCATAGGCGCTTTTCAACTGAATAGTAGAAATGTGCAAAAAAGCAGATCATTCCACATGATCTAAACACTTTTAAACACGCTTATATAAAAGGTGGTCAATTAAAATGGAATGGCAGATCGGTAATGTTAAGATCCCTAATCAAATCGTAGTTGCTCCGATGGCGGGGATCACTAATGCCGCTTTTCGGGTTATTTGTCGACAATTTGGCGCTGGCTTAGTTGTTTGCGAAATGATCAGTGATCGCGGAATTTTACATCATAATACGAAAACTTTAAGCATGTTGTTCGTTGATCCAACCGAGCATCCAGTTAGTGTGCAGATTTTTGGTGGCACTAAGGAAACCTTAGTTGAGGCGGCGAAGTTTGTTGATCAGAATACCAGCGCTGATATTATTGATATCAATATGGGTTGCCCCGTCAACAAAGTCGTCAAAACTGATGCTGGTGCGCGCTGGTTACTTGATCCAGATAAGGTTTACGAAATGGTTGCCGCCGTTACGGCCGCAGTTAGTAAGCCAGTAACAGTGAAAATGCGTACGGGTTGGGATGAAGACCATATTTATGCGGTCAAAAATGCAATGGCGGCTGAAAAAGCGGGTGCCGCGGCATTAGCGATGCATGGTCGGACGCGTAAACAAATGTATAGCGGCCATGCTGACTGGAATATTTTGAAAGATGTACGCGATCATATTTCAATCCCATTTATGGGTAACGGCGATGTTCGCACGCCAGAAGATGCAAAACGGATGCTTGACGAAGTCGGTGCTACTGCAGTTATGATCGGTCGGGCGGCATTAGGAAATCCTTGGATCCTAAAGCAAACCGCCGAATATTTGGATGACGGCGTACTTTTACCTGAACCCACACCACGGCAAAAAATTGCAACGGCGAAGCTACATTTGCAGCGGTTGATCGAACTAAAAGGAGAGCACACCGGGGTGCATGAATTCCGAACTTCTTCGGCGTACTATCTTAAAGGAATCCCCCGTGCGGCTAAGACTAAAGTTGCGGTCAACCAGGCAGAAACCGAAGCTGAGGTCGATACGATCTTCGATGCATTCGTTGAGCAGGCAGAAGCACGTGAGTTAGAACAAGCAAAATAAGTGATGAGACAGGACACAAGTGTCCATGATCGGAACGCTTTTTAAATCCACACTAGAAAATAGACTTGCAATTCAAGTGGTAAATCGGCAAAATATAGATATGTAGGACGTTGAATGGAGGAATTATAGTGGCTAAGAACGGTCAAAAACCGACTGAAATGAATGATCAATTGCGGGTTCGCCGCGAAAAGATGGATGAGTTGCGCACAGAAGGTATTGATCCTTTTGGTCAACGCTTTGAACGCGATGCGACGAGTGAACAGATTCGCGCACGCTATGCTGACGAATCAAAGGAACAATTAGAGTCAGAGGCACATATTGTAACGATTGCTGGACGTATGATGACTAAGCGGGGCAAAGGCAAAGTTGGTTTTGCTGATTTTGCTGATCGCGATGGTCGAATCCAAGTCTATGTCCGTAAAGACGTAGTTGGTGAAGAAAATTATCATATTTTCAAGCGCTCTGATTTAGGGGACATCATGGGGATCACCGGTGACGTTATGAAAACAGATACTGGTGAGCTAACGGTTCGTGCTACTCATGTGACTTTCTTGACCAAGGCATTGCGGCCATTACCAGATAAATTTCACGGTTTGCAAAACGTGGAACAAAAGTATCGCCAGCGCTATTTAGACTTGATCGCTAACCGTGATAGTTTTGACCGCTTTATGAAACGTAGTAAAATCGTTAGCGCAGTCCGTGAATACTTAGATAAAAATGAATTTATTGAAGTTGAGACGCCGGTTTTGCATACGCAAGCTGGTGGTGCTTCGGCACGTCCATTTACAACCCATCATAATGCGTTGAACATTGATCTGTACTTGCGAATCGCGCTAGAATTACATCTCAAGCGCTTGATCGTTGGTGGAATGGAACGTGTCTATGAAATTGGCCGAGTTTTCCGGAATGAAGGTATTGATACCAAACATAACCCTGAGTTTACTATGTTAGAAACTTATGCTGCGTATTGGGATCTAGCTGACGTTATGGATGAAACTGAAGGTATCGTTCGTTTTGCGGCCCAAAAGGTCAATGGCAACGGTCAAATCACTTACCAAGGTCAGCCAATTGATTTGGACAAACCATTTGCCCGTGCGCATATGGTCGATTTGATCAAGGAAAAGACTGGTGTTGACTTCTGGCCAGAAATGACTGTTGAACAGGCACAAAAATTAGCAGATGGACATCAAGTAAAATACGAAGAATGGTGGCAAGTTGGGCATATCATCAATGCTTTCTTTGAAGATTTTGTTGAAGAAACCTTGACTCAACCAACCTTTGTTTATGGTCATCCAATTGAAATCTCACCACTGGCGAAAAAGGATCCGAAAGACCCACGCTTCGTGCAACGGTTTGAATTGTTCATTCATGGTGGTGAGTATGCTAACGCCTTTACCGAGCTGAACGATCCAATTGATCAGAAGGAACGGTTCGAAGCACAAGCTAATGAACGTGAAGAAGGTAATGACGAAGCTCACGGTATCGATGAAGATTATGTCGAAGCTTTGGAATATGGGATGCCACCAACTGGCGGTTTAGGTATCGGTATCGATCGATTAGTGATGTTACTGACCGATGTTGATTCGATTCGCGACGTCCAATTGTTCCCAACCATGCGTCCAGAAAAAGCATTATCCGACGAAGAATTATAAAAATAAGATGCAGCCGTAAAAGCCAGATTACTGACTTAACGGCTGCATCTTTTTTAATTTTACTGGCTGATAGACGCGGTTTAATCAAGGTAGATTCGTTTTAGATCTTGTAGATCTCGGTCACTGAGCTGAAGTTGCTCATGTAAGTAACCGGATAATGAACCGGCTATTTTTTCCATAGTTGTCCAGGCCATGGCCAAGTATTCAGGATAAACGGACATCAAATCGTGAACGCCAGTAATTTGTTCAGGTGTGATTCCAGGGTAAGCTTTGGCTTGTGCCATATTTAATGCAAATTGTTTAGTTGATGCTTGCTGGGTTAGAAGATAGTCAGTTTTGATCTGTGCTAACGGAATGCCTAGTGCGCCTAATAAAAGCGCAGCACCGATTCCGGTGCGGTCTTTTCCGGCAGTACAGTGGAAGAGAAGACTGTGCTCGTCAGTACTATTTGCTAATAAGTAAGAAAAAAACTGGTGATAGGTTTGCTGGGCGTGAGTGTCAATGATTAAATTCTGGTAGGCCTGCAGCATTTGTTTGTGACCATCTGGATCACGGCGTAATTCTTCTAATAGTGCTTGCGGTGCAATCGAGTTTTTAGTTTCGTCCACTGCAAAAACTGGTAAGAAGTGGTAGTGGCCATTCTGCGGAATACGATCAGGGGCAGCTAGCTTTTCTTCTGGTGAGCGGAAATCAACAATAGTGCGTAGACCATAATTGTTCAGCCAATTTAAGTCATTAGCGCTAAGATCATTAAGCTGCGCCGCACGAATCAGCTTGTGCCATTTGATTTGGTGGCCATCTTCGGTTTGATAACCACCAAGTTCGCGAAAATTATAGCCATGTTCTAGTGGTAAAATACGTGTATCACTCATATTTTCACTCATTTCTATAGATTGTTGCTTTTCATTCTAAACGCTTAAGTCTAAAAACACAAAGATAGATTGGAATCAAGTCTAATGAAAGTGGTTATTTACTCATTAAGCCGAACATTAGCTGTAATTGACCACTAAATATTAGCTTTAATCTTTTTTTCGATAAATTGCTTGACGGTCTTAAAAAAGGCTGGTATAGTAGTCTTTGTTGTCAATTGAAGTAATTCAGCCAAATAAAAAGTTTTTAAAACTTTTTATTGACACGGCTTGCTGAACTTGATAAACTATTAAAGTTGTCACTTGTTGAGTTATTCATCTCTTCCTGCATAAACATGCAGATGGGAAGTCTGATTTAATAGGACATAGCTAAATTGCTTTTAACTGGCTTGAATATTTATTCAAAAAAGTTCTTGACAGATTTTATCCGTCATGCTAAACTAATTAAGTTGTGTTGAGCAACGACCGTAGATCTTTGAAAACTGAACAAAGTTTCGACAAATCAAATGTGTAGGGTCTTTATTTTTTACTGGTTTTCGGACCGGTCGAAGTAAAGCAAACATTTGCGAAGTCAATTCAATTTGAATTATAACTCGCTAGCAACAAAA
>NZ_RHOE01000069.1 GCF_003946385.1 Loigolactobacillus zhaoyuanensis | reverse complement strand
GCTAGACATGGTACTCTGGGATTGGGTCATGAAGGCACCTACTCTCTTATTTTCTTGGCGATTATAAGAATAGGTCTTCATGGCCTTTTTGTCTATAGTTGGTCTAGTTCATTGGGTGTTGC
Organism: Loigolactobacillus zhaoyuanensis; assembly: GCF_003946385.1. Lineage (GTDB taxonomy): Bacteria > Bacillota > Bacilli > Lactobacillales > Lactobacillaceae > Loigolactobacillus > Loigolactobacillus zhaoyuanensis. The sequence continues at coordinate 11,121 of NZ_RHOE01000069.1, read as the reverse complement.
ACTTCAATTGTAAACTCGGCAAAAAAAGAAAACACAAAAAAAACGCCAGATTAGATAATCTGACGTTCAACATTCTTTGTAGGGTAATTATTATCCCTAATCCTACCCCAACGTTCAATTTTATGAGCGCATTTTGCCAATTGAGGTAAAAGTTAAAATCGTAATCAGGCTTGTTATAACGTACCAGATTAACGTTTTGAGAACTGTGAAGCTTTGCGGGCTTTTTTCAAACCTGGCTTTAAATACTCGTAGGTTAATAAGTTTACATAGCGTTCAAAAAACCCGTTAAATTAACGTTTATGAATTTCAGAATTCTAGGTCTTTCTTATTGTTTCAACCGTTTTACCCCAAATTGGGGTACACTTCGGAGGAACGTAAGGCTTCAAACCTAGAAATCAATTCACGAATTATTAACATTAATTGCGATTGTTCGTTCAACTACTATTTAATGGTAGAAACACAACCAACAACTGCTTATCAACTCGGGTTTCAATTCCACATACACGTTCATAACCTCCTGTTCAGTAGATCAATATTAAAATTGGTCTACTTTTTATTTGCACTGAAATTCTTCAACAAATATTTAAGGAGGTGCTGTCATTGCAAACAGCAACCCGTAAAGTTTCTGTCTGGTTAGCCTTGCTGACCTTGTTCACTTCAATTTTTATGACCCCGATCACAAGTGCTTTTGCCGCTGACATGACCAACATTAAAGCAGGTGATTGGATATCCTCTTGGCAACTAAATCTGTTGAATGGTCTCCATTGGACAGACAATGGTATTTACAAAAAGGTGGTTGATGGTCAGGTTGCCTTTTGTGTCGAACATGGAATCGATATTGAAAATTCTGGTTCAGGTTGGACACCCACTAACTATTCAGCAGCAGAAAAAGATAAATTAGCCTCAATAGCCTACTTTGCTTACCAACAAAACCCAACTGACGCTAATTATGGGCTTGCACAAATCATGATTTGGGAAGAACTAAATAGTGAGCTATTGACCACCAATTACCCAGATTATCAGGCAAAAAAAGCGGCTGTGTTGAAAAAAGTGACTACATTCAACACTAAGCCGTCATTCAATGGTCAAAACATTACTTTAAACGTTGGTGATTCAATCACTTTAACCGACAATAACGGTACTTTAGCTTCATACATTGAACAAACCGCTAATACTGCCAACTTAAATATCACAAAATCTGGTGACAAATTAACTTTAGCCGCTACAGCTAACTCCAAAGAATCTGGTAAAATTTCCTTTGCTAAAGCTAAAGCAGCTAACATTGGGACCTCATTACTCTATGGCAAAGGCAATCAACAAAAACTCGCCTATTTCAAACTGCCAAATGGTAACAACTTCGATCTCAATATCAAAGTCAATCTCAATGGTAATTTGAAAGCTAAGAAAGTTGACGCGGATACCAATAAAGCTTTGCCAGGTGCGAAACTCAAATTTGAGTACAATGGTCAAACCAAAGAGGTCACCACCGGCACTGATGGTTACGCCGCTTTAAACGACATCAAGGCGGGTACGCAAGTCAAAGTTTCAGAAGTAACCGCACCTAATGGCTACGTTAATAAAGGTGAAATCAAAACGGCAACAATCACACCTAACCAAACAATCGAAGTCGTTCTTGGCAATAAAGAACAACTTGGCAATGTAAATCTAACGAAGATTGGCCGTCAGTTCGGCACCAATATGTTTAACAGGTACTATTCATTAAATGGTGCCATGTACGGTGTTTATTCAACTGATGGTAAAAAAGTTGGGACGATCACTACCGATAGCACCGGCAAAGGTACACTACAAAATCTGAAGCTCGGCAACTACTACGCCGTTGAAGAAAAGGCACCAGCCGGTTATATCCTTAACAACGAGAAAATACCTTTTGAATTGAAATATGCTGGTCAAAACGTTGCTGTCACTGCTACCTCGGTTAAAGCGACCGATGATGAACAATTCGGCACTGCCACTTTGATCAAGGAAGATGCTAAAACTGGTAAAGCCCCACAAGGCGCTGCTTCACTTGATGGTGCCGTTTATGAATTACATCGAACTTCCAATGATGAGCTGGTTGATACCGTTACAATTAAAAACAATCAAGCGAGTGTCGCCAATTTAAAATTGGATGACTACTACTGGATCGAAAAGACGGCACCAACTGGCTATATTAAAGATACTGAAAAACACGCGTTCAAACTAGCCTATGCTGGTCAAAATGCGAAAACGGCCACCGCATCAACAACGGTTAAGGAACAAGTTATTACGGGTGGTTTCGATTTAATCAAAATTGGTAACTATGATTGGCACACCGCACTTTCTAGTCATTTAACCGGTAAAGAAAATAAGTCTAACCCACTGGCTAACGTTGAATTTACAGTCACTAGCAACACAACAAACAAGGTCGTCACAACAGGGACAACCGATAAAGAAGGTTATCTCAAGTTTACTGATCTTCCCTATGACACTTATACCGTGACGGAAACAAAAACACCAGAGGGCTACAAAACCGCCGATCCATTCAAAGTCACGATTCATCAACAAAACGAGACCCATCATTATTCAGTCGTCAGTAATGTATTGGAAGAACGTTTGAAAGTGGTCAAGGCTGACGCTGAATCCGGGAAAACAATTTCGCGCGCCAACGCCGGTTTTAAAATCAAATCACTGCAAACTGGTAAATATGTTTCCATGCCTAACCTCAATCACGATGGAACAACTGATACTTTTATGACTAATGAAGAGGGCTACTTGACCACAACTGAGGCGCTCCCCTATGGTCAATATGAATTAGTCGAAACACAAGCACCATTAGGCTATGTTCTTGCCAAAGACCCAGCTAAATTTTCGATCACTGGCAAAGATAGTGATGGTATTGTGACCGTCAAGTTCACGGATAAGTCGCAAAAAGGCATTGTCACTTTGAATAAGACTGGCGCCACGCCGGTTGAAGTGACTAAACAGTCAACCAAGTACGGCGAACAATACGGTTTTAACTATGACTACACCCCACTGGCCGGTGCCAAGTTTGAATTTACTGCCAGCGAAAACATCACCACCGCTGATGGTACCGTCCATGCCAAAAAGGGTGAAATTGTCGCCACTGCTACGACTGACGCTAATGGACAAATCAAAACGCCACAACTTTATCTCGGCAAATATTCAGTTAAAGAAGTTGCTGCACCAAATGGTTTTGTTCTTAATGACAAACCAATTGATTTTGAATTGAAATATGCTGGTCAAAATGTTGAAGTGACCTCCACTTCACTCAAAGCGACTAACGATTTTCAGAAGTTGAACGTGACTGTTAACAAACAAGCAGAACAAATCAAGAATTGGGATAAGAACAAACCCACGATTGAAAATAAAGCTGCTAATGGTCAAGTCTTCGGACTGTTCAGTAAAGCCGGCTACAACAAAGGTGACATCAATGTTCCGGCAAAAGCATTAGTCGCAACTGCGACCGTCAAAGATGGTAAAGCAACTTTTGCCGACATTCAATTGCCTGAAGGTAGCTATTATGTGCAAGAACTAGATGCCGGTGAAGCTTATCAGCTTGATGACCAAACTTATGATTTTGAATTTAAGGCAACTGACAACACCACGACTAAGAATTTAACGATCAACGGTGATAAAGACACCCCAATTCTAAATAAATTACACTTCAACGAATTTACCTTTAAGAAAATCAATGAAACCGCCAAGCTAGTTGAAGATAAAGGTTATCAATTCACTTTTGATGGCAACGCCAAAGGTGCAGTGTTTGAATTACTGGATAAGGATAAGAAGGTCATTCAAACCACTACAATTGATGACAAGTCGATTGGTGCCTTTAAGAACGTACCAGTCGGCACCTTCTATTTACGGGAAAAGACGCCTTCCGCGACTAACCTAGTTTTAACTAAGGATTTAACTAAAATCGTTTCAACAAAAACTGGTATCACTGCCTACAATGCTAAAGGTCAATTAATTAGTCAGGATAAAAAACAGGCAGACGAAAAAGCAGCAACTGAAACTAAGGAAACCACCGAAACACCAGAAATTAGTTTCACGTTGCAAAATAGTTTGATCAAGGGGACTGGTGAACTAACCAAGACCAATGTCAGCGATGGTAAAGTCTTGCCAAACACTGGTATCAAGATCCTTAATCAAGACGGTAAAACCGTTGTGTCCGGTCGGACCAATGATAAAGGAGTTTTCAGTTTTGCCAACCTACCTGCTGGCAAATATCAGTTTGTGGAGTATGACGCACCAAAAGGCTATAAAATCAACGAAACGCCAGTTGATTTTGAAATTACTAAAGATGGTGAAATCGTCAAAGCGCAAATGAAAGATGAAGCCGTTGATACGCCACTACTTCGCCTACCACAAACCGGTGAAGAACGTAATCAATTGTTAAGCGTTATTGGCGTGATTCTACTATTAATTACTGGCTTAATTGTGTGGTGGATGCATCATTCAAGAAAAGCTAGTGATGACTTGTATAATGACGAGGATGACAGTGAATGATCTTTATTTCATCTATTAATATGTATCTTTCAAAAGAACCCAGTGTTTTAATGACCGGTACGATTGTAATCAATCACGCTATGATCATTAACAATGTTAAATTGATTCGCGGTAACCAGCGTCTGTTTCTAAAATTTCCTGAAACTACTCAAGGCCGTGTCGTATATCCCCTATCCGCTGAACTTTATCAATATTTACTTCAACAAACAATCGAATACTACAACCACTATAAGTCAGAACTCAAAAACAATTCTGACTTTTAAAATATGCAAAATTTGAAAGCGAGGAATTCTCCATGGAATTAGATTACATTATCCCCAAAGTACGCGAAACATTTGGTCGGCTTGAATTTGGCAAAATGATCGAAGAAATTCGTGAACCATCTCGTAACAATAACGGCCGCGTTGCATCACGAAGATTTAGCGTTTTTTCAGATATCCAAAAGGCTGATAACATTGAAATCATTCTACCAGCTGCTGCCGGAGTGAAGGCCAGTATCAAACAAGATTCACCGATTGATTTAGTCAACCCGCGCGTGATTGCAGTCGGCTATCGTGTGGAGAATCAGTCATTCGTCAAATATGAATGTTATGCCGATGATATTGTCAAAAAGGATTTAACTAAATAATGAAGGGTAGGAATTAATATGCGCTTAGCAGAAGGTATTGCACTCGATTCAATCAAAACATTTGGAGCCTTAAAATTCTCGGCAATGCGTCGTGAACGTTTTATCAACGATGATGAAGGTAACCAGACCACTGAGATTTCTGAACGTACTTTTGATTTAAAGAGCTTTGAGAAAGGAAAAATGATTCAAGTTTCGATTCCAGTGGCGGCTGGTGAAAAGAAGTTTGATTATAATCAGCTGGTCGAAATGATCAACCCAGTTATCGATACTGTTTCTTCTTATGAGTTTGGTGTTGGTATGTCAGTTTCATGGTATCTCAAAGCCGACGATCTTATTCCAGTAAACCACAACAAAATTCAGGAAAAACCAACTAATGAAAAGAAATAACTCAATGAAACGGAAAATTCGTTCTCCTACCAACTATCGGCAGGTATTAATAAATCCAACCGAAACATAGTAAAGTCATATTGAGAGTTGCGAATCACTTCTCTAACCTATATACTATAAATATGATAAATTACAGTATATAAGGTGGTGTTTAATAACAATGGATACTTTAGCCCAACTAGAACACGACTACCCAACGTTCATTTACAAAACCGCACAAGAATACGGTTTATCCAAGGATGAGATTCGTGAATTATCAACTGATGGCACCATTGAAAAGCTTGAACGTGGTATCTATATTTTTCCAGGCTACCTACTCGATGAATTTAGCTTGATCAGTCAAAAGTTCTCGCGTAGCGTCTTCTCGTTAGTTAGCGCCCTAATCATTCATGATTTGACTGATGAAATGCCGCTTCATTACGATCTGACCTTTCCCCAAGGATATCATCCAAGCGCCGCATCATTGAAAAAGTACTCTATTAAGGCGCGCTATCTATCGAAAAAGCGCTATTTACTTGGTATCGAAACCGGCCAAACCGAAAATGGTGGCACGGTTCAAGTTTATTCTAAGGAACGAACCTTATTAGATGTTTGGGAATCAAAACAAATCCAACCCTACATCAAAAATGATGCGCTTAAAAAATATTTAGCCAACTCACCTGCTGCAAATAAGCTCAAAGATCTAACTGAAATCAAGGACAAATTATACCCAAACAGTACTCTACTAAAAGTAATGGAGGTCTACATGCAATGAGTGAAGTTGATAAAATTCTACCAATGATCAGAAAACGTGCCCGTGAGCTTGGCTACAATATTCAACATTTTCAGAAACTCTTTTTTCTAGAACACTTTTTAAAGCAGATCTCTGAATCTAATTATCGCCGTTACTTTGTTCTCAAAGGTGGTTTTGAAATCCAAAGCCTTGTCGGAATTGAAAACAGAATGACCCAGGATCTTGACGCAATCTATATTGGACCGGCTTTACAACCAGATAAATTAGCAACCGTTTTGCATGAAGTCTTCGAGCAATCCACCGATTATGTCAATTTTACAATCAAGTCGATTGAACAAAAACAACTTGATGATGATTATCCCGGAATTCGTGTCAACCTGCTGGCACAAATGGGAAAAAGTAAAGTTAGTGTCAAGCTGGATATTTCAAAAGGTAATTCCCATGAGACGATTCCAATCATGATTGATCATCAGAGTATTTTAAACGCGGATGAAAAGTTTTCAATTTATGGCATCCCCATTGAAAAAATCTTGGCAGATAAATTATCAGCATTTCTTAATCACGGCATGTTAAACACTCGTGCTAAGGATTTATTTGATGTTTATTCATTGTCCATTCTCTATCGAACTGACATTGATCTTGTGCTTTTAAAAAAAGAATTTTTCAAAAGTACGGCGTTTGATCATATCCCAGACAAAACGATTGAAAATCGTTTAACTGAAATCAGTGCCCTATCCGATTCTGAAAGCTTACACACTTCGTGGCAACAGTACCAGCAACAATATGACTACGCACAATCAATTAGCTACACAGCCGCACTAGAAGCACTTTTCAATCTCATGAAAGAAATTAAAAATTAATACGCTAAAATCGACATTTCAAATTTATCGTAATATCAAAGTCAAGACAAAAAGTCTTGGCTTTTTATTATGGACAGAGGTTATTTATGAAAGCACTGACAGTCTTTAACGAAATCGGCTTTATGGATGACTTTGTCGCTGTCATTAAGGACGGCACACCTAGCAACGCCGAAGATAAATTAGAAACAGCGCGAACTATTGCTATCGAGTGTCCTGATTCCAACTTTGGCTTGACTGCTTTACCTGAAATGACCAAAGATGGTATCGCAAAAGAATTTACTTTTAGCACCGCACAATCAGATGAGGGTGCCATCATGACCTATCTGGGTATGACTGATGGTGCCTGATTCAATCAACAAAAGGTAGGTGAAAAAATTGCGTGAACTTTTTCAATATCGCGGAACTAAAATTCGTCCGCGTGATCAAAACTTAATTTTACAGACTGTTTTAGGCTCGGCCCTACTACTTTGGTTTCCACTGACCATTCTATTTTACTGTCCGGTGCTCAGTCATATTAATATTAAGACTATTTCATGGCCGCTAATTCTACAACTGCCTTGGTCGTATCAAGGACTGATCATTAGCTTAGCCGTAACATTATTTTGCTTAATTCTTGTTGTGCTTTTAGTCATGTACAAGTTTCCCGATTATTATCGTAAATTAGTCCATCGCCAAAAGATTGCCAGAATGTTTATGACTAACAACTGGTACGAAAAGAATACGCAACAGTCAGGTGGTTTCTTCAAAGATTTAGATACAGGTAAAACTAAAGAACGAATTGCTCACTTTCCCCGCATCTATTATCGTTTAAAGGATGGCCTAATTCATGTTCAAGTTGAAATCATGATGTCATCATACCAAGAACAATTACTCCACCTTGAACCAAAATTAGAATCTGGCCTTTATTGCGAAATGGTCGATAAAATTCTGCATGATTCTTACGTTGAATACACGCTACTCTATGACACAATCGCTCATCGGCTTTCGATTGACCAGGTTGTCTGTAAAGACGGCGCCGTCAAATTGATGGAAAATGTCTACTGGGAATATGATGCTTTACCGCATATGCTAATCGCTGGCGGTACCGGTGGTGGTAAAACTTATTTCATTCTAACTTTGATTGAAGCCTTGAGTAAAACCAATGCCAAACTAACTATTCTCGATCCTAAAAATGCTGATTTGGCTGACTTAGAGGAAGTACTTCCTGATGTTTATTACGATCCCGATGATATGTTAGCTGCACTAAGCCGCTTCTATGATGAAATGCGGCAACGCAACACGGAAATGAAAAAAATGGACGGCTACCAAACCGGTCAAAACTATGCCGCACTTGGTTTACCTGCCCATTTTCTAATTTTTGACGAATACGTTGCCTTTATGGATATGATTGGCCGTGATGCCATGACTGCCATTAACAAGCTTAAACAAATCGCCCTACTTGGCCGTCAATCAGGTTTCTTTCTAATTTTAGCTTGCCAGCGCCCAGATGCTAAATACCTTGGTGATGGCATTCGTGACCAGTTTATGTTCCGTGTTGCGCTTGGTCGTATGTCAGAGATCGGCTACACCATGATGTACGGTCAAACCAATAAGGACTTCTTTCTAAAGCCAATTAAAGGCCGTGGCTATGTTGATACCGGTTTAAGTGTCATTAGCGAATTTTACACACCATTAGTTCCAAAGCATTACGATTTTATCGAAACAATTGGTCATGCCTACCAAGAATCACATCAATCTAGTTGAAGTATTTCTTCTACATTAAAAATGAAAGAAGGTGCCACCATGCAAAATATTCAATTGATCAATGATATCGATTTTATCGAAGATTTTTCTAAAGTCACCACCAACTTAACAACTCGTGATGCCGAGGACTATCTTGAATACATGTGTGGTAAAGCACGTGAAAGCCCTGATAGTAACTTATTTCTTCAGTGTCCTTCACAAGCTACGAAGAACGGTATTAGCAAAATTTTTGATTTTTCAGTCGGCACAAAAAAAAATGGCTTGACTATGACGTATACAGGATACCACGACGATAAGTAAAAATGCACAAAATTTATAAAGGCCTATCGACAATATTGAAGAGTTATTAGTTTAGTCGTCCACTTTAAACATTAACTTAAAAACTCCAAGCTTATTGTACGAAATCTTACCAGTTTTTCTATCTTGAAAGAAATTCATAATTTCTTTTTTAAAGGCATGTCTATCCTTTTGATGTTTCTTAACCTGCATTTTTCTAGCATATTGATAAAGTTCAAGTAAAATGGGAAACCAACGTGAATTTTCAATTCCAATAGGCTTATCACTTAAACTGACCTTGGCCTGAATACAATACTGCGACTTAACAACATTCCAAATACGCTTGTTTTGAGCAAAATCTTTTTTTACAAAAGGACACAATAATAGTACATCATTGCTCAAAGTATTTGCGCTTTGAATCATTAACAATAATTCGCCGAGAACCTTTTTTCGAGGCTTACTCGAAAGATAACTACCTAATAAATTATAGTGCCAGATCTGTAATTCTGTTTCTGGGTAATTTTCATTTATAAATTGGGTCACATTCATTAATGTATTCAAAACAATATTTTGACGTTCAGACCTACCAATCATCAAGAGTATCGCATCCACAAGTCGGTAACAGTGTACTGAAACAACTGGATAAGCAATAGCCGTTTTTAAAATTACTAGGCACAAACTCTGTAACACGGATACATGTGTTTTCTTAACTTTTTTTGAAACGACCTTATTCTTAAAACTTGTCAAAATCGTACGAATTTGAGAAATATTATTTTCGTCAATAAGCGTACCAATCTTCTTTCGCAAGTCAACGACGTTATTCATTGTCAGAACAGCGGCTTCACCAAAAATTGACCCTTTTTTTTCATTGAAAATTGGATCATCAAAATTACCACCCTTTATCGCTGGAAATCCGCGTCCAATCTTGGTCTTCTCTACTTTCCTATTTAAACCAAAAGAACGAAAAATACGATCAATTTGAACAAGTGCTAAGCTGAGTGCAGCCTGATTATCTCCATAAAAAGTAAAATCATCCACAAATCTCTTAAAAGTTATTTCTTTCAATTCTGGTCGACTGTTAAGTATAGTTTGAATTGCGGAATCTAGTGCTAAACCAAGTAATTCAGCACTAAATTGCGAAGAAAATGGTCCTTGTAGAATACCTTTAGTTTGATTATCACTGATTCGCATATTGAAAACATCTAAAAATGTAAGAAGCGGCCTACACATTCCAACTGTTACATTACCTGTAAACGGTGGTAAATCAGCTAATTTATCAAGCTGATGAGTATAGATATTCTGATAATAGCTTTCAACATCTAGCTTCATATAGAAAGGATGTTCTCCCTCATCAGTAATATTTCTAATCTGATTATATTTATAGACATCATTCGATTTTGTCTGAACTTCATTTCTAAATCCGTGAAGTATATTCAAGTTTACAGTTTTCTTTAAATCATAATCCATTCTTGAAAAAACTGTTAAGTCCTGACCTAATATTGGCGAATCAGAATGGTTAGTAACAGTTTTGTACCCGTCCCCATCAGCATAAAAAGGCATTAGCCAGTCATCATGGGCCAGAAGAATATTGTGTGCAAATGCAAAATACCAAAGAGGATTGGCAATTCCCATAGGTCGTAAGGTCAAATCATTTTTAAAAGCATAATATTTTATTGACTCTGCTCCATTACTGTATATATATTTTGGCTTTTCAAGTACTCTATAATTCAAGTTAATAATATACTGATGTTGATCATCAAATTTGTATATTTCATCCATTTTTCCATCATCAATAGCCCTTAAAACAACATCGCTATGAATAAAAAAATCATTAACTGTCAAGGGCGGCGTAAAAATGTAGGTTTATGGCGGTTAGAAAATGTAGGTTTGTGGCGGTTAATCAGCGTCCTTAATTCGATAAGATTTGCCGGTAATTTTAATCACATGGGCATGGTGAACTAGCCGATCTAAAATAGCTGCAGTAA
>NZ_RHOE01000068.1 GCF_003946385.1 Loigolactobacillus zhaoyuanensis | reverse complement strand
AGAACACATAAAATAGGCAAGATCCAGTGAGAAGCAACACCTGAATTAAGTTCGATTCATCCGTGAACGGTGATTCCATATATTAATCGTCATCCCCCCTTGAACATCCGGTTTTGAACTTGGGTTTCATGGAACTTTAGACGTTACCCGTAGTGTATTCCAATTTACTTGCTTAAGCAAATAAATTGACCGCTAATATTTAGCCAATAAAAAAATCAGCCTCCGTTAGGAAACTGATGCTTGTAATTCAGTCACTTCTGCCGCACTCAGCGCGCGGTAGGTCCCCGCAGCTAAGGTAGGATCTAACTGCAAGTGACCCATTTGCCGCCGCTGCAGCGTTAGCACTTCTTTCCCCACTGCTTGAAACAAACGCTTCACTTCATGAAATTTGCCTTCATGCAGTGTCACTTCAATTTGACTTTGATGCTGCACCTTATCCACCGCTAAAATCTGTAACTTTGCTGGCGCAAAAGTGTTGCCGGCTTTAGTTGTGAGCCCAGTAGCAAACCGCTGTTGATCTGCAGTTGTGACCACCCCAGCAACTAAAGCACGATACACCTTGTCCACCTGTTGGCGCGGGCTAAGTAAGCGATGGGCTAATTGACCATCATTAGTTAAAATCAACAAGCCAGTCGTATCCTTATCCAGGCGGCCGACGGGAAATAAATCGGCCCGCTGCTCCGCTGGTGCCAATAAATCGATCACCGTTCGTTGCTGTGGATCAGTGGTGGCAGATAGCACCCCAGTCGGCTTATTCAACATATAATAATAAAATCGCTGGTAACTGACCATTGTGCCTGCCACCTGCACCTGATCAGTTTCTGGCACAACTGTTGCTTTACTACTACTGACCACGACAGCATTAATCTGGACTTGTTTGCCGCGGATCAAGCGCTGAACTTCTTTGCGACTGCCGACCCCCGCATGAACTAAAAATTTATCTAAACGCATTGTTTACTCCCTTACTTGATCCGTAAACGCCGGCGTAAACCAGCAATACGACTACCCAGCAATTGATCACCTAAACGACTTTTCAACACCAAATAGCCGTATAGTGCTGCGCCAACACTGGCCACAATGACGATCACCAACATACTCTGTACACGACTAGCTGGATTCAAGAATAGATAAAGTACTTGTTGTAGCCCAATGCAGACCGCGTACATCACTAAAGCAAATAGCAATGTTTCCGAGAAAAATTTAACGATCTCAGCGACTTTTAAGTGGAACATATTATTTAACGAATTCATCATCAAATAACTAGTTACCATGAAGGCGATCGCGGTCGCCACCAACGGCCCGAAAACTTTAAATAAATAGATCATCGGGTACTGGATCACTATTTTGACGACCAAACCAACAACAAAGTAGGCGATTGCTAAACGATTTTGGTACAGTCCTTGTAGCATAGCTGCCAACACAGTGAATAAACCGAGCACGATCGAAGTATACGCGGAGAACTCTAATACCAACGTACCGGTAAAGTCGTAACCGTAAAAAATCGTGTACAGCGGCTTAGCAACAGCCGCCATCCCAATTGCTGCTGGGATCATAATAAAGAAAAATAATTCGATCATATTATCCACTTGGTCACGAACATCATGGAAATCGCGCTTAGTGTAAGCTTCCGATAACAACGGAATCGATGTGACCGCCATTGACGCCGCTAAAGAAACGATGATCATGATCAATTTGTTGGCATTAAATGCAAATAAAGCGTACAAGCCGTTAAACGTCGCCCGCGTCCCTACCACGAAATCATCGATCATATTGAAGAAAGTATATTGATCAACTAACGAGAACAACACGATCCCAGCATCTAAAATAATAAACGGAATCGCCTGCCGCACCATTTCCAGCAGCATATCTCGTGTAGAAATATTCAGCTCGTTGGCACTATTTTCAGCTAAAACATCCCATTCTTTGCGTTTGCGCGCGTAATACCAGGCTAAGATCAGTAAACTGGCTATCGCACCAATAAAGGCCGCAAAAGTTGAATGAGCTACGGCGGTCACATAATTACCGTGGACCACTTGCATGATCCAATAAGTTGCGGCCAGCATATAAATAACCCGCGCAACTTGTTCAATAAATTGTGAAACGGCTGATGGGGCCATATCCTGATAACCTTGAAAAAAGCCCCGTAACAAACTCATCATTGGGATAACTAACAGTGGCCAGGCCAATGAACGAATTACTGGAATGGCGTCTTTATCCCCAGTGGAGATCACTGGCGCCAGTAAATATAGCGCCGCCGCCGACACAACACCCATAAATACCATTAAATACATACCGCTACGAAACAGCTTATGCCCAGTTTTGTATTCATTCATCGCGTTGTAATGCGAAACTTGCTTAGCCACCGCGCCAGGAATACCAGCGGTTGAGATAATTAAAAAAACACTATAAATATTATATCCGATCGCAAATAAGGCATTGGCTTGACCCCGCTCGCGACCAAACCACATCATCCACGGAATCACATACAAAGCACCTAGTACCCGTGAAAACATACTACCGGCGGTCATCCACGCCGAGCCACGTAACATTTTTTCTTTTGATGTAGCTGTATTTTCTTCCGGCTGCTTCGCCATAATCATATCCCTCGCAAACTAAGTCTTGAATTTCCGTTACTTGCACGCCTTATCTTTGACGTTTCACGGCAGAAGCTTCTATAATGAAGTTGAATTAAGTAAAACCATATTTTTGATCAGCGTGGTCGCAGCCAGCAATGACCAGCCGCCACGCCAAAAATTTTGGCATAAAAATCATCCACTATTGTGGAGTAAAGGTGGCGATCTTATGCAGCACGCAACGTATTTAGTCGCAGTCGATGGTTCGAAAAATGCCGAACGCGCATTTCAAGCCGCAATCGATCTAGCAACCATAACCGGCGCACAACTGACCATTCTTTATATCATTAATGATCGCGGTTACGATAAGCAGCGCTTCGAAGCTGAATATTTACGGCTGATCGAAGCCGAGCATCAATTAGCTAAAGAATTGCTCACCACTTATCTCAAATCCGCTCAGGACCAGCATGTCGTCGCGCAACAAGCGCTACAATATGGCTACCCTAAGGAACAAATCGTCACTTACAGCCGCGATAATCAGCCAACTGACCTAATTTTCATTGGTGCGACTGGTAATAATGCCTTTGAAGACGGTGAGCTTGGCGCCACGGCCAGCTACGTGATTCGGCACGCGACCGCCAACGTTTTCTTAGCCAAATAAACTCGACTAGATTTAATTTTATCATTTTCAGCAACGATTAGATACTATGAAAAGTATGCTCAAATAGCAAAAAGAAGGTTCTGAATTTTTTCAGAACCTTCTTTTGTTGTGTTAGGCTATAAAATCACGCTGCAGTTAGTGGCTACTATTATTGTTAAGCCATTTATTTTAGCTAGACTAGCGTGGTAGCTAACTGATTTTCCCGCGCTAGTTAGCGACAATGTTAACTAACTTATGCGGTACGGCAATCACTTTACGGACTGTTTTTCCAGCAATGAATTCTTGAACTTTAGGATCCGCTAAGGCAATTTTTTCCATTTCTTCCTTAGCGGTATCCTTACTAAGCTTGATCTTAGAACGCAATTTACCATTGACTTGCAACACGACTTCAACGGTGTCTTCCACCAATTGAGCAGCGTCATAAGTTGGCCAAGCCGCATAAGTGATGCTATCCTCATGGCCTAATTTTTGCCATAATTCTTCAGTAATATGCGGTGCGATTGGATTAAGCATCTTAATAAAGCCTTCCACATAAGCCACCGGTAAAATTTCTACCTTGTAAGCTTCATTAACGAAGACCATTAATTGGGAAATCGCCGTGTTGAAATGCAAATGCTCAAAATCGACAGTCACTTTTTTAACCGTCTGATTATAAACCTTGGTCAAAGCATCATCGCTAATCGTCGTCACACGATCGCGCAATTCATCTTCATCATCGATAAATAAACGCCAAACGCGATCCAAGAACTTACGGCTACCATTTAAGCCTTCATCGCTCCAAGCAATCGAAGCATCCAACGGACCCATAAACATTTCATACATACGCAAGGTATCAGCACCATACTCAACCACAATATCGTCAGGATTGATTACGTTACCCTTAGATTTCGACATTTTTTCATGATTATTACCTAAGATCATCCCTTGGTTATACAACTTTTGGAATGGCTCTGGCGTTGGCACGACACCGATATCGTACAAGAACTTATGCCAGAAGCGAGCATACAATAAATGTAGTACCGCGTGTTCAGCGCCACCAATGTAAAGATCAACCGGTAGCCACTGCTTTAATTTTTCAGGATCAGCGATCATTTCCTTATTATGTGGATCGATATAGCGCAAGAAGTACCAAGAACTGCCGGCCCATTGTGGCATCGTGTTGGTTTCACGCTTACCTTTACGACCATTCTCGTCAACCACATTGACCCAATCCGCTACATTAGCCAAGGGACTTTCAGTGCTACCAGAAGGCTTGACATCGTCCGTTTTCGGTAAGATCAATGGTAATTCATCTTCTGGGACCAAAGTGGTTTCGCCATCTTCCCAATGGATCACTGGAATTGGTTCGCCCCAATAGCGCTGGCGTGAGAAAATCCAATCGCGCAAACGATAATTAACTTTGCGTTCACCGATACCCTTTTCTTCTAGCCAATCCAACATTTGCTTGATCGCATCCGTTTTATTTAAGCCATTTAAGAAATCAGAATTAATGTGGGGACCATCTTCAGTGAAGGCCGCTTCAGCAACATTACCACCTTCGATCACGGGTTTGATCGGTAAATCAAAGGTCTGGGCAAACTCATAATCACGATCATCATGCGCAGGAACCGCCATGATCGCCCCAGTACCGTAAGAAGCCAAAACATAATCGGCGATCCAAATGGGGATTTGTTCACCATTAACTGGGTTAAGCGCATAGCTACCTGTAAAGGCACCTGTTTTCTCTTTAGCTAAATCAGTCCGTTCCAAATCACTTTTCTTAGCTACTTCAGCTTGATAAGCCGCAACTGCGTCTTTTTGACCTGCTGTGGTTAATTCAGTGACCAAGTCATGTTCGGGTGCCAGTACCATGTAAGAAGCGCCAAACAGCGTATCTGGCCGTGTGGTGAAGACTTCAATTTTAGCATCAGCATGTCCAGCGACGTTAAAGGTAACGCTGGCACCTTCAGAACGGCCGATCCAGTTGCGTTGCATTTCTTTGATGCTTTCTGGCCAATCGACCAAATCAAGATCATTCAATAACCGTTCAGCATAGGCAGTGATCTTCAACATCCACTGGCGCATTGGAACGCGGTAAACCGGGAAGCCGCCCCGCTCGGTTTTGCCATCGATCACTTCTTCATTAGAAACAACCGTGCCACCCAATAAGTCAGGTGCCCAGTTAACTAACACTTCAGATTCGTAGGCTAAGCCTTTTTTGTACATTTGTTCGAAGATCCACTGCGTCCATTTATAGAAGTTAGGATCAGTTGTGTTAACTTCGCGACCCCAGTCGTAAGAAAAGCCTAATGAATTAATTTGCTTGCGGAACGTCTCGATGTTTTTGCGAGTAAAACTAGCCGGTGAATGGCCGGTATTCAACGCATACTGTTCAGCTGGTAGTCCAAACGCATCCCAGCCCATCGGATGTAACACATTGAACCCTTGCATCCGCTTTAGCCGGGCAATGGCATCCGTTGCTGTATAACCCTCTGGATGACCAACGTGCAGGCCTTTACCGGATGGATAAGGAAACATATCCAACGCATAAAAATTCTTTTTATCTGGATCTTCGGTTGTTTTAAACGTATTATGCTGCAACCAATACTGATTCCACTTACGTTCAACCACTTTGTGATTGTAACTCATGATTTAACTCTCCCTCTCTACTTCGCAATTAAGGTGGTTTATTAGCTAACTACGCTAATAAACTTTGATGCTGCGGACGATGGCCATTCAACTACGGCAAAGTTCGCCAAGTTGAAACATGGCTCTACTTCGCAATTAAGGTGGTTTATTAGCTAACTACGCTAATAAACTTTGATGCTGCGGACGATGTCCATTCAACTACGGCAAAGCCCGCCAAGTTGAAATATGGCGCTACTTCGCAATATAAGAAAAAAGCCCCACAGGAAATAATTCCTGTAGGGCGAGTGGACCGCGGTGCCACCTACATTTTGCGCAAAACGCAACACTTTGCCGTAACGCGGCACACGAACCGACCTACTCAACTTCAATCGATCATTCCAAGGTGAGTTCACTATTACAGGCTACGATTTCACATCAACCAATCGCTTGCTGGCCAGCCGGATAAATAGCTACTACTCCTCATCAACATTTCTTATCAATACTCAAATCATACCAAAAAGAATTTTTGAATTCAAGACAGTTTCACGGCAACATGGTACACTATTCTTATTTAAACCGCTTTTTATCAAATTACCGGCCATTAAGGAGCTTATTTATATTGATACAATCACGACAACGGCGCCTATTAAGCTATAGTCTCGGCGCTTATTTTATTTTTGGTGTTTTATTCTACTTAGTTTGGCAACAAACGCCGTGGCTGAACCAGCTCGACCTGCAAATTAATAGTTGGTTCACCGGCTTGCGCTCAACGTGGCTAAATCCTGCCATTATTGCCCTAACCAACTTTGGTAATCCTGGAAATAGTGTCCTGCTAAATGCCGTGATCTTAGTCGGATTATTGATCTTCCCGCAGCGCCAGTTAGCGCTATACAGCTTAATTAATATTTCGTTAGTTGGTGGTCTCGGCAATCATTTCATTAAATTGATCGTGCAGCGTCCACGCCCGACCGCAATCGAACACTTAGTTTATGCTGGTGGCACCAGCTTTCCCAGCGGTCACGCCGCTGGTAGCATGGCCTTGTTTGGCGCATTGATCGTGATCACCTATTATTTAGTTGCTGACCCAATCAAACGCCGCATTCTAAATTGTTTGTGGGGCGTGCTGATTCTATTGATCGGACTCAGTCGCATTTACATTGGCGTGCACAATACCAGCGACGTTTTAGCTGGCTGGCTGTGGGGCTTCGCTGGACTGAATCTTAGTTGGTGGCTATTTTTAAAATTAAATTTGTTCCCGTCAGTTAAAAGGTGATGCTTAGGCGTTACCTTTTTTTGTATGGCGGTCCGTCAATAAATTGACCAGTAAGGCTATGATCATCAAGCCTACCGAAACATAATAGATCACGTGCAAGCCGCTATAAAGAATACTGCGTAAAATCGGTAATAATTTAGCTGGTAAATCAACCGCAGTTTGTGGATTGACCAAACGATTCATCATATCGCTAGTCACACCTTGACTATGATAATGCTGAACACCACTGGCTAAATGTACGTTGATCACGATCCCATAAACAGAAACCATTAGCGTTTGGCCCAGTGTCCGACACAACGTATTAAACGATGTCGCTACGCCAATTTGATCTTGACTGACAGAATTCTGTGAAACGACTGTAGTGGTGGTAATCGTGACTCCAAAACCCAGTCCAAGAAACGCAGCAATCACCAAGAATAAAGAAAATTGCGTTGTTTGCGGAACTAGCGCCAGAATAATACTGCCCAGCGTTAACAATAATAAACTCCAAAATAGAATCAGGCGCGGTCGATATTTAGCTAACAAACCGCCGGTAATAAAGGAAGCTACCACCCACATCAATGAACTAGGCGTGACAACGAAACCACCCATCGAAGCTGGCAGCCCTAGAATTCCCTGCATCCACATTGGCATGTAAACTTCGAAACCCATTAAAAAACCACTGACCAGTGCAGCCACAATATTCTGTACATTGAAGGTACTATTTTTAAATAATTCCAGCGAAATAATCGGATCGGCTACGTTCTTTTCCGTGTGAATAAATAGCCAAAAACACAGAATGGCTAAGCCGAATAACCCGATCAACATGACTGAAAACCCTTGTTCCATTACTTGGAAAGCGTACATGATCGACAACAAGGTCAACATCAGCCAGACACTGCCCCAATAATCGATCGGCGCTTTAGTGACTTTACGTTCCTCATCTAAGTATCGCCAAATCAGCCAAATTGTAACCAAACCAATTGGTACATTTAAGAAAAATATCCAATGCCAGCTTAGTTGTTCAACAATAAAGCCACCCAATAACGGTGCCACCACTGAAGCAATCCCCCATGCGGAACTATTAAAGCCCAATATCTTAGCTCGTTTCTGGATCGGATAAATATCAGCAATAATCGTAAAGGAAACAGGCATGATCGCACCAGCACCGATTCCTTGTAACGCACGAAAAATGATCAACGTCATCATATTTTGCGCCAGACCACATAGCGCCGAACCCAAAATAAAAATAGCTAAACCAGTAATAAACACTGGCTTACGGCCAATTCTGTCCGCTAATTTTCCATAAATTGGCGTCAACATCGCATTAGTTAATAGATAGATCGAAAAAATCCAGTTCATCATGTTGATGCCGTGTAGATCTCCGACAATGGTCGGCATTGCGGTTGAAACGATCGTACCTTCGATTGCTGACATGAACGTGGCAATAAAAATGGCGACTGTAACTACCATCACGTTCGTTTTATTTTTATGCATACACTCTTCCCCTCATACTTCGCTAACTAATCATTCATAGACCTCTAAACAACGAACCGCATAAAAAATGACCCTCACCAAATAACTTGGTAGAGGGTCGCCTCTTATACTCGTTAATCTAATTCTTGGTGTAACGCCTCAACTTTATCAAGTCGTTCCCAAGGCAAATCAACATCTGTACGCCCAAAATGACCATAAGCAGCCGTTTGTTTATAAATCGGCCGCTGCAAATCTAGCATTTGGATGATCCCTGCTGGTCGTAAATCAAAAACTTTACGAATCGCAGCAACTAATGCTGATTCTGCTACTTTACTCGTTCCTTGTGTATCAACTGAAATCGAAACCGGCTTAGCAACACCAATTGCATACGCTAATTGTACTTCACAGCGAGTTGCAAAACCTGCGGCAACAATATTCTTAGCAATATAACGCGCGGCATAACTTGCAGAACGATCAACTTTAGTTGCGTCCTTACCAGAAAATGCACCACCGCCATGTTTTGCATAACCACCGTAAGTATCAACGATGATTTTGCGTCCAGTTAAACCTGCATCACCTTGTGGTCCGCCTAAAACAAAACGACCCGTAGGATTAATGAAATATTTGGTTTGATCATCTAATAATTCAGCTGGTACTACCGCCTTAATTACTTGGTCGATCATATCGATCCGGATCTGCTCCAGCGTCGCCTCAGGATCATGCTGCGTGCTGATGACGATCGTATCGACGCGGCTAGGTTTGCCTTGATCATCATATTCAACCGTAACTTGAGCTTTGGCATCCGGACGTAAGTATTTGATTGCGCCAGTTTTACGTAGCTGTGCAACTTTACGCATCAAACGATGACTTAGCGAAATCGGTAATGGCATTAATTCAGGCGTCTCATCAATGGCAAAGCCAAACATCATGCCCTGATCACCAGCACCGATCTTGTCTAACGGATCTTGATCGTGTTCACGCGCTTCAAGTGAATCATCGACCCCCTGAGCAATATCAGGTGACTGTTCATCCAAAGCGACCATAACCGCACAATTATCACCATCAAATCCATACTTAGAATGGTCATAGCCGATACCTTTAATTGTATCGCGCACAGTCTTTTGAATATCCACGTAAGCACTGGTTGAAACCTCGCCAACTACCAATACTAAACCGGTAGTAACTGTGGTCTCAACAGCAACACGTGCCTTAGGATCTTGTTCTAGCATTGCATCCAAGATTGCATCACTAATTTGGTCAGCAATTTTATCTGGATGACCTTCAGAAACAGATTCTGAAGTAAATAAATGTTTTTCACGCATATGAAAAATATTCCCCCTTAAATAATCGGTTACAAGGCACCTTTGTAGTCAAAGCTACAAATCCTTTTGGGAACCTAAATATAAACCATAAACTAGTGTAGCACAGTGACCCGGTCTTTAAAAGCATCCATAAATAAAAAAGTACAAAAGCAAATTGCTTTTGTACTTCTCTATAATCACTGGTATGACGGTCCCAACGGGACTCGAACCCGTGATCTCCTGCGTGACAGGCAGGCGTCCTAACCAACTAGACCATGGAACCATAATTGCGGGAGCAGGGTTTGAACCTACGACCTTCGGGTTATGAGCCCGACGAGCTACCAGACTGCTCCATCCCGCGATAATATAAAGGAGGATGAGAGATTCGAACTCTCGCATGCTTTTACACATCTGACGGTTTTCAAGACCGTTCCCTTCAGCCACTTGGGTAATCCTCCAAGCTGAAAATGACCCGTACGGGATTTGAACCCATGTTACCGCCGTGAAAGGGCGGTGTCTTAACCACTTGACCAACGGGCCATACAAAAACAAAAAACGGAGAAGGAGAGATTCGAACTCTCGCGCGGTATAACCCGCCTACACCCTTAGCAGGGGCGCCTCTTCAGCCACTTGAGTACTTCCCCATAATGGGCCTAAATGGACTCGAACCATCGACCTCACGCTTATCAGGCGTGCGCTCTAACCAGCTGAGCTATAGGCCCATAGTAAAGCGGGTGACGAGAATCGGACTCGCGACAACAGCTTGGAAGGCTGTGGTTTTACCACTAAACTACACCCGCATACTATAGAACAAACTGATATGATGGCGCGGGACAGAATCGAACTGCCGACACATGGAGCTTCAATCCATTGCTCTACCGACTGAGCTACCGAGCCATTTTTACGGTCCCAACGGGACTCGAACCCGTGATCTCCTGCGTGACAGGCAGGCGTCCTAACCAACTAGACCATGGAACCATAATTGCGGGAGCAGGGTTTGAACCTACGACCTTCGGGTTATGAGCCCGACGAGCTACCAGACTGCTCCATCCCGCGATAATATTATATAAGAAACATAGATGGTTTAAAACAACATCCATCAAAGATGGACCCTGTAGGACTCGAACCTACGACCGGACGGTTATGAGCCGTCTGCTCTAACCAACTGAGCTAAAGGTCCAAGCTCTTTAAACCTATCTTATCGCGGCAAAGGGAATCGAACCCCCGACCTCCCGGGTATGAACCGGACGCTCTAACCTGCTGAGCTACACCGCGATAACAGATCTAATCGGGAAAACAGGATTCGAACCTGCGACCCCCTGGTCCCAAACCAGGTGCTCTACCAAGCTGAGCTATTTCCCGAGACTTTTTAACTTGAGCTTATCGCTCAATGCACCCAGTAGGAGTCGAACCTACAACCTTCTGATTCGTAGTC
>NZ_RHOE01000067.1 GCF_003946385.1 Loigolactobacillus zhaoyuanensis | reverse complement strand
TTGATCTGGTACTTTCTAGCAATCAATACAATCCCTAACGAAGAAGTGAGATAGTCTTGAACCACCTGCAGTTTAAACTGCTTAGTATATTTAGTCATAGTAAAACCCCCGGTATTGGATTCTGGTCCAATACCGGGGGTTCACTTCAAGACACTGACTAATACACAAACAATGGCTAAAAAAAAGAAGCCTTACCTTTATGAAGTTGACTTGATGCGGATCTTCTTTATTTTCGGCGTCTTGCTGAATCACACGACGACCACCTTTGCCGCACAAATGACGGCCGCTAATGGTTGGCCGCATATCTTGTTAAACAGCACGCATTTGATGATCCATTTCACACGGATGGGCTTTATGTTTATGACTGGCTTAGTTTTAACCTTAAATTATTATCACCGCGATAATTGGCCGGACTTTTTTAAGAAACGTTTTGCCGGTTCGGGCTGGCCGTATCTGCTATGGAATTTAGTGTTAATGATTTTCGCTTTGTTGATTGGCGCGCCTGGCTTTTCTTGGTCTAACTTTGGTGCTAGTTATCTGGACGCCATCTTACATGGTGATCAGTTCTATATGTACTATATTTTAGTGACGTTACAATTGTATTTACTGTTCCCGTTGATCGTGAAAATGTTTAAAAAATGGCCCCATAAGCGCATCTTGCTAATTAGTTTTCTAGCGCAATTAATTTTGATGTTTGCGATTAAATACGGCTTGCCCAACGTTGATCGCAGTAACTGGATCTGGTGGTTCCGCTCATACGGAATCAATGTTTTCACTTATCAGTTCTACTTTATCTTCGGCGCCTACACATCTTTGCACTATCAGGCGGTCAATGATTTTATTCAACGCCACATTAAGCCGATCGCGGCAGTGACGTTGTCGCTAGGGGTGGGCACTGTTGCTTATTATGCGTGGAATCGCGGCATTTTAGGCCTATCACACACGGCGGCCGTTTCGCCACATCAGCCGTACATGTTAGTTTATGACACGTTAATGATCGTTTTTGTTTTCTGGATCGGTAAATGTTACTCATATTGGCGTCAGCACGGTATCTGGAATTGGTTTGAAAAGTTTGTGCGCAGCGGAGCTAAAGTCTCGTTCGGGATTTATTTGGACCAAACGATTGGTTTGACGCTTTTAAGTGGGCTGCTTAGTTTACTCAGTGTCCCTGATTGGGCGCTGTTCTTGCTGATTCCACTTGGCTATCTATTCGTGATCGCAGTATCGTTTGGGATCGCTTGGTTCTGTTATCGCGTGCCACCGTTTGGTATTATGATCGGCCGGCCGCAAGTGCATTTGTTTAAGCGTAAGAAAGGAATGGTGCTTCATGACCACACTAACAGAAAAATTATCACAACAACTGAAAAATAATTTAAATGAACCCCTGATCAAGGATGAAAACTTAGGCGTTTGGTTTACTGGCCGTGATTTACAGGCAGATGTTGATCAATTGCGGGCTGCTTTTACGGCTAATAAATTAGGTTATGGCGATCAATTATTGGTTTGCCTGCCTAATTCAGCAGTCTTTCCAGTGATCAATCAAGCTGCTTGGGAATTAGGTATCATTGTCCATCCAATCTCACCAACGACGCCGATTGCTGAATTGCGGGTCGATTGGCATGAACGCCATTATGCCGGTATTTTGTTGGCGCCAGCATTAGCCGCCGAATTGACGGAAGCGCCATTTGTGGCTAGCACCTTGAACTTGCATACGGTGGCTAAATTACCATTTTTAGTTGATAGTCAGCAGTTAGCCGGCCGTTTAGTCAGCAGTTCGCGCAGACCGCAAGAAAATGATCTGGGCTTGATCCTCAATACTTCTGGGACGACTGGTAAGCCTAAACGAGTTGGCTTGACCCACGCCATGTTGGTCAGTGCGGCACAAAATGATATCAGCAGTAATCATATGACCGCTGCTGATGTGGCAATGATCAACATGCCAATGTTCCATATCAACGCACAAGTGATGTCGACCTTATCGACGCGCTTAGCCGGCGGCAAGATTTTAGTCACGCCGAAATTCAGCGCCAGTAAATTCTGGCAACAGGTCAAGGATAATGGTGTCACTTGGGTATCAGTGGTGCCGACGATCATTACTTTCTTACTGCTGAATGACAACGCTAATCAAGTCTATCGCGCCAATGCGGCGGATATCCATTTACGCTATGTGCGCTCATCATCGTTTGCACTGCCCGAAGATAAACTGCGCGCCTTTCAAGATAACTTTGACACCTTGGTGATCGAAGGCTATGGGATGACCGAAGCAGCTAGTCAATGTACGATCAATCCCTTTGACGCACCGAAAATTGGTTCCGCCGGTAAGCCATTTGGCACTGAGCTCAGTATTTTAGTTGATGGCGAGTTCACCACGGAAGCTAATGTGCTCGGTGAGATTGTGATCAAAGGCGACCATGTGATCACGCAATATATGGACCCTAACCCAGATTCGTTTAAGGCTGGCTGGTTCTTAACTGGCGATCTAGGTTATCTAGATGAAGATGGCTATCTGTTCGTCAAAGGCCGCAGTAAGGAAATTATTAGTCGTGGCGGT
Organism: Loigolactobacillus zhaoyuanensis; assembly: GCF_003946385.1. Lineage (GTDB taxonomy): Bacteria > Bacillota > Bacilli > Lactobacillales > Lactobacillaceae > Loigolactobacillus > Loigolactobacillus zhaoyuanensis. The sequence goes on along the minus strand of NZ_RHOE01000067.1, from coordinate 8,821 downwards.
GAGAAGGTGGCCCCCGCAGCCGTTGAAAACGTGCTCAACGAATTAGATTTCATTGAACAATTATCGGTGATCGGCATGCCTGACGACCTATATGGTGAAGAAGTGACGGCCGTGGTGATCAGCACCACGCCAGGCTTAAACGAGGCCGCGCAACGGCAACAGTTATTCGACTACGCACAAGAACATTTAGCCAAATACGAAACACCGACACGGGTCGAATTTGTCCGTGAATTTCCCCGTAATATGACGGGCAAGGTTCTGCGGCCACAACTGCGGGAACAATTATTAACGGTAGGTGCGGCTAAATGAAAAAGCACCGTGGAAAGTTAGTCTTACTGTTAGTTGCGTTAATTGCGTGGTTGGAAATTGCATTTTACGGTTACCTCCAAACAGATTCCACTCAAAGCAATTTGACTACGGTCACGATTGGATATCAAAAAGCTGACCCGGTGGATATTGCGCGGCAACGGGGTGAATTAGCCAAAAAAATGAAGGCAAAAGGATATAAAGCTGTCTTCAAAGAATTTCAAGATGGAACGGCTTTGGTCACCGCATTAAAAGCTGGTGATATTGATTATGCTCGTTTTGGTGACACGCCACCGGTGACGGCGCAAGCTAATGGCTTGAAGCTGGCCTATATTGCTGCTGGTGCTTCAAAAGAAAATGGTTCCGGTATTTTAGTGAAGAAAAATTCTAGCATCAGTAGCTTGAAAGATTTAAAAGGTAAACGAATCGCCTACACCAAAGGGACTTCGGCGCAATTTTTAATCATTCAAGCTTTGAAGAAGGCGGGCTTAACAACTGATGATGTGACGCTGGTCAATATGGATCAGTCGGCGTCGAGTGTTGCTTTCGCCAAAGGTAAAGTAGATGCTTGGGTCACTTGGGATCCATATACGGCTACTGCAGAAGTTGAGCAAAATGCTAAGCTGCTAGTTGACGGGACGGGCTTGTCCAAGAATCGTGATTTCCTTATCGCCACTAGTAGTTACGCTAAAGCCCACACGACCGTTAGCAAATATCTGACTTCCTATCTAGCAGATGATATGCAATGGGCGTCTAGTCATCAAACGCAATTGGTCACGATGATGAGTAAGACTTTGCATTTATCGCAGGCAGTGATCAAAAAACAAGTCGCGCGGCGAACTTTCTCGATGGGTAAAGTGACTAGCTCGATCGTCAAAGAACAGCAAAAAATTGCCGATACTTTTTATGCAGCTGGTTTGATCGACAAGAAAGTTAATGTTAAGGATGCTTTAGTGGATCAATAAGCGGAAGAGTTGTAACCTGAAAGTCAGGGCGCAACTCTTTTTCTATAATGGCACTAGTTTTTAAGCCTAAAGATCAATTCGACCAAATAGCTGAGTATAAAATCCAACTTAGGTCCTATGCTTTTTTTCATTGGTAAAGCGATAATAGAGACATAGCAAAAGTAATCAATAATTGCCTTTTAGACTTTGACTTTAAAATAATAATGGATTAGCTTAGATAGCCCAAGGAGGACAACAACATGAATGAACGTGAACGAATTCTTGATTTAGTTAAACAAGGTGTTATCTCAACCGAAGAGGCGTTAATGTTACTCGAGAACTTAGCACAAGATAAGAGTACCGCTGAACAGAAAAAACCGCAGGCTGAGCAAAAATCTACGCCAGCAGATGAACCTGATGACGATACGCAAGCATTAACTGAAGTTCAAGAACAAATCAAAACGATCGATCAACAATTGAAAGATAGCCAACATGAACTAAAAGTACAACAAGAGCATTTACAGGTGTTGGATACAATGGAAGATCTTGAAGCGTTATCGGCTGATAAACTGGCTGAACGTGATCGGACCAAGGAAAAAATTGGTCAATTAGAAAGTCAGATCGCCATTTTAAACGATGAAAAGGATGGCTTGCAAAAACAGTTGTCCGAGTTGCATAAAACACAACGTGACCATTATAAAGAACGACTGGCCGATAAATTAAATCTTGGCGATGACTGGCGCGATAACGCAACCGACACACTCAATCAAGTAGGTGAAAAAGTTGGTGATGCTAGCAACCAACTGGGCAAATTCATTAAAAACACGGCGCAAACGATCATGGAAAATGTTGACTGGAAGGAAGTCAACATCCGCGTCCCTGGCATTGCGACGACTAAATTCGACCATGATTTTGTTTATGAGAATGCGAGCGCCACGATTTTAGACGTTAAGGTGGCTAATGGTGATGTTAATTTTAAGACTTGGGACAGTCCCGATATTAAAGTTAGCGCACACGTGAAGTTGTTTGGTAAAATGGAATCAGATAGTCCGTTGGAAAACTTCTTACAACGTAGTGAGTTAGCAAATAATGCGGATACTTTAACTTTCAAAGTGCCGAATAAACGGATCCAAGCTGATTTAACTTTCTATTTACCAGAACGCACCTACGACCACACAACAATCAAGTTATTGAATGGTAATGTGACTTTAGAGGGCTTTGAAGGCGACGACTTATTCATCAAGAGTACCAATGGTCAGCTCACTTTCAATAGTGTCAACGCCTCAATGCTTGAAGTTGAAGGAATTAACGGTAATATTAAGGTGAATGGTGGTCGTTTGATCGATGCCTTAGTCAATACGGTCAATGGTGAAGTTCGTTTTACCAGTAACGTTGAATCAGCTGAATTGACTACAGTTAATGGTGACGTGAAAGCTACCATTACCGAAACTGAATTGACTAAGTTAGTTGCTAGCTCGGTCAACGGGAGTGTCAAAGTTGCTGTACCAGCACAATTAGCACTTACTGGTAAAAGCAAAACTCGCTTTGGTGCGATCAAGACTCGCTTGAGTAACGTTGATGTCATTAATGAGCGCCATAATACTGGTAATTCGGTTTATGATTTCGAGCGTGATCTAGGCGAAACACCAGCTAAATTGGAATTAAGCACCACATCCGGCAATATTTTGTTGAAAGATACGCAAGAATAAACGCGCTGTGGACCGCTTGTCCAGATAAACAGTGCGTAATAAATTTATCTGAGGAGCGCTGAAAATGGCAGAAAAACGTTTATATAAGTCGAATCAACATGTGATCAGTGGGGTACTTGGCGGTATTGCTGAATATTTCAAGATCGATCCAACCTGGGTACGGGTCATCTACGCCGTGTTAACTTTCTTCACGGTTGGTTTTCCAGGTGTGGTGTTATACGCGATTTTGGCTCTGGTAATTCCAAGTCGGCCGCAACACCCAGACTATCTGTCGCAAGATAGTACTGAGCAACAGTCGAGTACTAAAGATAGTGATTGGAGTGATTTCTAATGCCGTTTCTATTTCTACTCTTTTTAAGTCCGTTACTGATCATACTGGCAGTTGTTTTATTATTTACGCTACGACTACTAGCAGTACCGTTATTGATCCTGTTCGTTATTTTAATGCTAACGCGGCGGCGTGGTCATTCTAATCAGCGGCAACGGCAGCAATGGCAACGATACGGTCGTACTGAATATCGACAGAACCACCAACAGCAGCAACATCATCAGCGTAAAAACGCTCGTGATGTGAAGGTTCAAGATGATGACTGGAGTGACTTTTAATGGGTTTTTGGAAACGAGTTCTCGTTAACGCATTGATCTTCTTAGCGCTAGCTGGCTTCTTACCCCATATGATCTTTGTCTCCAGTATCTGGATGGCATTAGGTGCTAGTTTGGTGTTAGGTATACTTAATGCGCTGATCAAGCCGATTTTAACCATTTTATCGCTACCGATCACTATTTTGACGCTAGGTTTATTCAGCGTTGTGATCAATGCGGTAATGTTACAATTAACGGCGTTTTTTGTTGGTAGTGGCTTTGCTTTCAGTGGTTTTGGTGCTTCAATTTTAGCCGCTGTAATTATTTCAGTCGTTAACGCGATCATTAGCGATCGCTTCATGCGCCAGAAATAGTTGCTCGAATTTAGAAAACGTTACGGAATGTTCCGTGACGTTTTTTTGTTGGTCAATAATTCCTTGGCTGTTTCGTAAGAATGGGTGCGCTATCGTAAGCTAAATGTTAGAATAAAAAGCATAAGTATAAAAGCAAAGTAGTGCGTCTGATAATTTATATAACGTGCTGCTACTGATGAGATAGGAGCTAAGCCAGATGGTGCAAAGTGTCAAAGTAAGTGAACTCGTGACTCGCGCTAATTTAGAGGTTTACGCTGGTGCTGAATATTTGAAGCAACGCCAGATTACAGTAAGTGATATTTCACGGCCAGGTTTAGAACTAACTGGTTATTTTAATTATTATCCGCATGATCGGATCCAACTTTTTGGGCGGACCGAAATTTCCTTTGCCAAAAAAATGATGCCAGAAGAACGACTAATGATTTTTCGTAAAATGTGTGGTGAAGATACGCCGGCTTTTATCGTTTCACGGTCATTACCGGTACCACCTGAAATGTTACAAGCCGCTAAGGAAGCTAATATCCCGATACTTGGCTCTAAGTTAGCGACAACACGTTTATCCAGTTTATTGACGGATTATCTGGAAGGCCGCCTAGCTGAACGCCGCTCGTTACATGGTGTTTTAGTCGATATTTACGGTATTGGCGTATTGATCACCGGTGATTCTGGCGTCGGTAAAAGCGAAACTGCGTTGGAATTGGTTAAACGCGGCCATCGTTTGATCGCAGATGACCGGGTCGAAGTTTATGAACAGGATGAACAGACTTTGATCGGTGAAGCGCCAGCAATTTTACGCCATTTACTAGAGATTCGCGGTATTGGTATCATTGACGTAATGAATTTATTTGGTGCCGGGGCGGTACGTAGTGATACGCCGATCCAAGTTGTCATGCACCTAGAAACTTGGACGGCGGATAAGAATTTTGATCGCTTAGGTAACGGCGAAGAAACCATGCAGATTTTTGATGTTAATTTACCTAAAATCACGATCCCAGTTAAGATCGGCCGTAATTTGGCCATCATTATTGAAGTTGCAGCGATGAATTATCGGGCTAAAACAATGGGGTATGACGCCACTAAAACGTTTGAATCTAACCTAAATCAACTGATTCAGCAGAATACCTTAGAGGATGAGGCTGCCGAAGCTGATCAAGCCAATGACTCGCAATCTAATTCAGCAACTGAAACTGGACCTGATAAGGATGGTGGCCAAGCTTGATGGTAGCAGCATTAAATCCAATTGCATTACGCTTAGGACCACTGGAGATTCATTGGTATGGTGTTATCATTGCGACTGGTGTCGTTTTGGCCGTGATTTTGGCGATGCGTGAAGCCGAACGCCGGCAGGTCTCTACGGATGATCTGTTTGATATGATTTTGTGGGCATTGCCGTTTGCCTTAATTGGTGCACGGCTATATTATGTGCTTTTTGAATGGCCGTATTACGTCGCTCATCCGGGTGAGATCATTGCCATTTGGCATGGCGGTATGGCCATTTATGGTAGTTTGATCGCAGCAGCAATTGTCGTCTTAGTCTTTTGTCGTAAACGCCAGTTACCAGTTTGGTTAGTGCTAGATATTGCGGCGCCAACGGTTTTACTGGGACAAGGGATCGGCCGCTGGGGTAATTTTATGAACCAAGAAGCTTTTGGTGCCAAAACTACCTTGAGCTTTTTACAACAATTACATTTACCAGATTTTATTGTGCAACAAATGTATATTAGTGGTGCTTATCGCCAACCAACGTTCTTATACGAATCACTATGGGATTTACTGGGTGTGGTTCTACTACTGAGTCTGCGTCATCATAAAAAGTGGTTTAAGCAGGGTGAAGTATTCTTAGCCTATGTGGCTTGGTATGCCTTTGGCCGCTTCTTTATTGAAGAGATGCGTACTGATAGCTTGATGTTATTCGGTGCAATTCGTGTTTCTCAATTATTATCCGCCATTTTATTTGTTGTTGCTATTGGCCTATGGATCGGCCGCCGGTATTATGAGCCACGTTTACCGGATTATTTGACTGGTAATCAATTGGCTTCAGCTAAACGAGCAGCGGAAAAATAAGTAGCACACAAGATACTAGCTAGTTGTTATGGCAAATAACCGTTATCTTATGATGAAAAGGAAGATATTTAACATGAAGAAAATTGCAGTTTTAGGTGCTGGCTCTTGGGGCACCGTTTTGGCGAATTTGTTACTGAAGAATGGTCATCAAGTCACTTTATGGACGCATAAGCCAGAACAAGCTGCTGAAATTACACAGCAGCATACGAACCAACACTATTTGCCTGACTTTATGTTGGATCAAAATTTACGGGCAACGGCGGATCTAACGACTGCTTTAACTGGAGCTGATGTGGTCTTATTCGTGGTGCCAACCAAGGCCACTCGTGAAGTCGCCAAAAAAGTGGTTGCTGTGTTGACTGAGTTAAAGCAGCAACCAACGATCATTCATGCTAGTAAAGGCTTAGAACAGCAGTCACATAAGCGCTTATCCGAAGTTTTGACCGAGGAAATGCCTGTAACAACGCGCAAAGCGATCGTTGTACTTTCTGGCCCTAGTCACGCTGAAGATGTGGCGGCTGGTGATATCACTTCGTTGACTGCGGCCTCCAGTGACTTAGCAGCTGCCGAAATGGTGCAACGGTTATTTATGAACGATTATTTCCGTGTTTACACCAATACGGATGTAGTTGGTGTTGAGATGGGCGCTGCGCTGAAAAATGTGATCGCTATTGGTGCTGGGGCTTTACATGGCTTAGGCTATGGTGATAACACTAAGGCAGCCTTAATGACGCGTGGCCTAGCTGAAATCAGCCGCTTAGGTGTGGCCTTTGGCGCTAACCCGTTAACTTTTATTGGCTTGTCAGGTGTTGGCGATTTGATCGTGACTTGCACCAGCGTTCATTCACGTAATTGGCGTGCTGGGAATCAACTGGGACAAGGTGAACCACTGGATGCAGTATTGAAAAATATGGGCATGGTGGTGGAGGGTGTGGCCACAACAAAGGCTGCTTATGAATTAGCTGAACAAAAGCAAGTTGAAATGCCGATCACGACCGCAATTTATCACGTTTTATATCAGCAAAAAGATATTGGTACAGAAATTGCTTCCTTGATGCAGCGAGCTGGTAAAATGGAATTGGCGTAATTTTCGAGCGGCACATTAAGCTCTAAATGAGAAATTTTTTAAGGGTAAAAATTCGGATATATGCTATAATCGATATACTTTCAAGAATGGTTGAATTTAAAGGGGGAAACCAAACGCCATGGGTGAAGTTATTTCATTTCTACCATCGTGTGAATTTTATTTTAATTTAGGCATGACTGCTTTTTCGAAGAGTAACTATAAGAAAGCAATTACTTATCTGGAGCGCGCCCAGACTTTAGCGCATTCAGATGATGATTATGTTTTTGCAAATTGTCAGCTAGCGATCTGTCTACAATATGATAATCGCTATAATGAGGCTATTCAGCGTTTAGAGAAGTTGAATGGACACTATGGCGAACATCACCCAGAAATTCAATATTTCTTAGCCAACTGCTATGCTTTTATGAACGAATTCAAGCGTAGTCTAGGCTATGTCGAAGCTTATTTAGCCAGCGGTCAACAAGAATTTAAGCATGAGGCGACTGATTTATTATCCCAGTTACATCATGAACAAGGTAACTTCTAACTAAAAGTAAGCAAAACGCTAGACTTTCCAAAAATCTCAGTGTATGCTGAAAACATAAGATTTATGAGATGGAGGAATGAAGATGACGAAACAAGCAGATGTCGTTGTGATTGGTGCTGGTCCTGGTGGTTTAACGGCGGCGCTTTATGCGTCACGGTCAAACCTTTCAGTGATCATTGTTGATCGCGGTATTTATGGTGGTCAGATGAATAACACCGCTGAGATTGAAAACTATCCTGGTTTCAGCTCAGTTTTAGGCCCTGATCTAGCACAAAAAATGTATGATGGTGCCACACGTTTTGGTGCTGAGTACGTTTACGGTAACGTTACTGATGTAGAAGACCAAGGTGAATTTAAGCTGGTCCATACGGATGACGGTGATTACCAAGCTAAAGCGGTTGTTATCGCAACTGGTGCAGATCATCGTAAGTTAGGTGTTCCTGGCGAACAAGACTATAGTGGCCGGGGTGTGTCGTACTGTGCAGTCTGTGATGGTGCGTTCTTCAAGAACCGTGAAGTTGCCGTGATCGGTGGTGGCGATTCAGCGGTTGAAGAAGGTTTATATTTGGCTCAGCTTGCTTCCAAAGTAACGATCATTCATCGTCGTGATCAATTACGTGCGCAGAAGATCATTCAACAGCGTGCGTTTGACAATCCTAAAATTGATTTTGTTTGGAATGCGAATACGGAAGAAATTCTCGGTGACGAACAAAAGGTAACTGGCGTGCGCTATACGGATAAAGTGACTGGTGTGGAACATACACTTCCCGCGAGTGGTACCTTCATTTACGTGGGTATCGATGCTTTGACGGATGCGTTCAAGAATTTAAATATTTTGGACGAAAAAGGTTGGGTCGTTACCGATGATCATATGCAGACCGCCACACCAGGCGTTTTCGCCATTGGTGATGTTCGTCAAAAAGATTTGCGCCAAATTACGACAGCAGTCGGCGATGGTGGCATGGCTGGTCAGCAAGTCTTTAATTATATTCAAGAATTAGATGATAAAGCAAAACACGAAGTTCCTGCTAAATAATTCGTGAATCAAATATAGCTTTAAGTGAAACAGCTAGTGTCAGAATTAAATGGCTCTTTGTCAAATCCTGTTGATAGCTAATTTTAGACAGAATTGGAAGTTAAGCAACTTCCAATTCTGTTTTTTTATTTGGTTTCGTGCGCATCTGTTGTAACTTGATTCGAGAAACTAAATGATGATAGTTACGGAAGCC
>NZ_RHOE01000066.1 GCF_003946385.1 Loigolactobacillus zhaoyuanensis | reverse complement strand
TATCAGTTAGTCAGTGAGATCAAAGCCGCAGTCGATCTACCGTTAGAGGTCCATACCCATGCGACTAGTGGCATCTCCGAAATGACTTACTTGAAATCCGTTGAAGCAGGCGCCGATATTATCGATACGGCGATCTCCTCATTTTCTGGCGGCACCAGTCAGCCAAGTACGGAATCGATGGCCATCGCCTTAGAAGGGCTCGGCTACCAGACTAACTTAGATATCAACAAGTTATCTAAGATCGCCGAACACTTTAACCCGGTGCGCGACCGTTTTCGGCAAGCTGGCTTATTAAATCCTAAAGTTAAGGACACAGAGCCACGGACGTTACTGTATAAAGTACCGGGTGGCATGTTGTCGAACTTGCTCAATCAGTTAAAAGAACAGGGCTTGGAAGATAAATATCAAGCTGTATTGGAAGAAGTGCCGCATGTACGCGCTGATCTAGGCTACCCGCCATTAGTCACGCCATTATCACAAATGGTGGGCACCCAAGCCGTCATGAACGTGATCAGTGGCGAACGCTACAAGTTGGTCCCTAAAGAAATCAAGGACTACGTAAAGGGCTATTATGGCCGACCACCTGTGCCGGTCTCTGACGCGATCCGCCACAAGATCATTGGCGACGACCCTGACGTGATCACGGTGCGGCCAGCCGATCTGATCGCTCCACAAATGGCCAATTATCGCAAAGAAATTGGTCAATACGCCCATTCAACTGAAGATGTGTTGATGTATGCGTTGTTCCCCGAACAAGCCAAAGATTTCTTAGGTCGGCGGGAAGATCCATTTTACGACGTTCCGACGCAACTCGTTGAGGTAACGATCGACGTTGACTAAATAATCAGAATACAATACCCCCCCTAATTGAAATTAATTAGGGGGGGTATTGTGAATTGTGAATACAGTGAATCATTATTGAACCCGTTGTAAAAAACCACTAATCGTGTCTTCGATCACAGTTTGTAATTGCTGGCTGAGATATTGTGGTGAATTTGGTTGCTCGTCTTGTAGCCAATCAACAATGACGCTAACGACAGCTCGTGAAAAATATTCACGAAGGAAGCTAATGTACGCGCCGGTCAACGGAATATTTTTTGTTTTCAATAAATCGCGGACAATGATATCGGTCAGTTGCTTGGTGTGAGCTAGAAAATATTGATCAAAGGAATTTTGCTCACTGATAGCCAGGGCGTTGCGGTAAAATGAGCGGTTATCCTCAAGATAATTGAGTAAGTCGAGTAGAGAGGATGTCCAGTGCTCATAGTCGACACTTGCTTCCAGATCAGTACCAGCTTCGGAACTAAAGATCCAAGCCAATAAATCATATTTATCTTGAAAATACTCGTAAAAAGTTTGGCGCCGTAACTGAGCTTGCTGCATGATCAAAGTAACATTGATCTGATTAAATGAGGTGGTCAGCATCAAAGCTTTTAATGCAGTCGCGATTTGTTGTTGAGTAGTTGATGGCATGGTTCACAGTCCTTTTTACGCTAATTTATAGATTACATTAATTAAATTTTAGCATTTCAGAAAATTTATAGCTAGCCAAGGCGGCTGAAGGTTTTATTTCAATAAAAATAGCGTGATGCTTTTTGCATCACGCCACGGTTTAGGCTTTAGCTGAGCGTCGATAAATAAGACGTAAGCAAAGACTGAATAGAGCAATAACCAATAAAATCAAAATTAAGCGAACGAGTACGTCCACACTTTGGAGGCGTGAGATCCAGTAGCCGATTGCAGTAGCGATGAGCAGCAGGATAAGGTTTACTGCCCACTGGCTGCTGGTAAAGGCGTTGCCGGAGTTTTCTCGTTGACGACGGGCAATGATCGGCATAACGAAACCGATCGCACACAAGCCGATCGTGACCACAATATTCATGATCAGTGAATCTGTCCACATCGTTGTACCAGGCTTGGCATCAGCCGGGAAAAAGGCAGCGACAGCGGAGAAGAAAGTAATGACTAGCATCCAGACGCCGACACTGAAGCCAAGGCGGTCATTTTTGATGTATTTGTACGCTGGTGTTGGGTAACGGTCACTATGCAAGCGAACCATCATAAATGCCCAGAAAAGGAAGCAGGTTGCAAATGGCGATACGATACCATTAAGGTTCAACAGCCAATTAAAAATATCGTTGATTTGCGGTAACAAGCCACCAAGAAACATGATCACGGCACAAATGGCGGTGGTCATCCAGTAACCGTTGATCGGTAGACCGTCCGCATTAAGCTTGGATAATTGTTTTGGCATATATTTTTTGCTAATATCGCCAAGAAATACGCGGGTACCGGCATCTAGTAAGACGGCTAATTGTGCACACATATAGATTGCTTGGGTCACTGCAAAGACATACATTAGAATTTTACCCCAGCCGAAATGTTGGCCTAATGCCAAGAAAGCGTAATAGGAGCCGTTCATTTTCAGGTCATTGGGTAAATGGTGGGCATTGAAGAACACACCTAATGAGAATGAACCGAAAACCGTAAGAAAGGCGGTCATCACCGCAATCGTGATCATTGCTTTTGGAAAGTCCTTCCGCGGATTCTTCATATCAGTTACATATGGTGCGACCAGTTCAGAACCGTTCATGGCAAAAATCAACAGACCTAGCGTGGTGAAGAAATGGCCATCAATTTTAGGGATGAACGCTTTTGGTGTAAATGGTTGGGTGGCGATATGCCCACCGGTTGTTAAAGCGACGACGGTCATAATAACAAATAATACGGTCATGATGAACATGGCACTACCACCGATAACACTCATGATCGCCAATGATTTATTTTTGAATAAATGTTCAAAAAAGATAAAGCCGACGAAAACGATGGTGGTTAAAATGCCAAACATGGCTTTGGACATATACGCATCCACGTTGCCGTTACCGTGGATCAACCAACCAAAGGCGATCACAACGGAGTTAGCGACGTCAACAATATAGGGTAGACCAACGACCCAGTAAAACCAAGCCGCAAAGTAACCAATTTTATCACCGCTGGTACCGCGAACCCAAGAAGTTAAGCCGCCACCTTCAGTGCTGAATACAGAACCTAGGTGACCAACCATCAACGAATAAGGTAAAACGTAAACGAAGAGCATAACGATCCAAGATGTAACAACACCTAAGCCTTGATTCTGAAAATTATAGATAATATCATCGAAGCCAATGACGGTGACAAAGTCCATTAGGGCGATCACCGGCCACTTTATATAATTGCGATTGGCGCTTTCTAATTCTAGTTTTTCCATAATAACCTCCAAAAATAGAGTGATTAAAAAGGCGGTCAGAATTTGAGCATCAAGCGTAGTTGAGCGCAGAATTCTGCTTTTTTAATCACGTTTCTGCTAAAATGTAATCCAATTTTTGACAACATTTTAGGTGACATCTATTTCAGGAATATTGGCGGGTTATTTTGGCAGAAGCCAGCTGCACACATGACGACCGTCCTTTCTTTCATAAAATTCAATCTTATCTAGTATAATGAAAAAGCCATGAAAATACTAGCCCGAATAACGTTCTTTCCATTTTAGAGATCGTATTATACTTTGTTTGACCGGCTGTTAGCAGACATCAGCTGTTTTGCCTACTGGACTAAAGCCGCAGTGCTAACTCCGGACAAAAGGCTGATGCTTACTACTATAATTTCACGTAAACTAAAAATAACCACGAAAAAAGGAGAAATTAATAATGATAGCAAAAGCACCAATCGTTGCGGTAGATGCCGTGCGTAAAGTCTATGGACAGGCTAATGAACAACAATATGAGGCATTGCACGATGTGAGTTTCCAGGTACAGGCGGGTGAATTTGTCGGGATCATGGGTGCTTCTGGTTCCGGTAAAACAACGTTACTTAATATTTTATCGACCTTGGATCAACCAACTAGTGGCTCGGTGAAAATCAATCAACAAGAAATTACACAACTACGGGGTAATCAGTTAGCTGATTTCCGAGCTAAAGAAATTGGTTTTATTTTCCAAGATTTTAATTTGTTGGAGAATATGACGGCTTATGAAAATATTGCGTTACCATTATCCTTACAAAATGTGTCCGCAAAAAAAGCACGGCCATTGATTGAAAAAATTGCCGTAACTTTGGGTATTGATAAAATACTAAACAAGTATCCCACCGAAATTTCTGGCGGACAGAAGCAACGTGTCGCTGCTGCGCGTGCCTTAGTGCATGAACCAAGTATTTTAATGGGCGATGAACCAACCGGGGCCTTGGATTCGAAAAGTGCTAAAAGCCTGTTAGATACAATGACGACGTTGAATCAGCAACAGCAAGTATCAATTCTACTAGTGACTCATGATCCATTTTCGGCTAGTTATTGTCAGCGCATTTTATTTATTAAGGATGGACAGATCGGCCAAGAGTTAAAACGGGGTGATCGTAGTAAAGCTGCGTTTTATCAGGATATACTCGGTGTACTTGGCCGAACTGAGCAGTAGGGGGGGTGATTTAGAGATGCTATTTAAATTATCACTTACCGGTATCAAAAGTCGCTTTAAAGATTATTTGGTTTTATTTTCTGGTTTAGTAATGGCAGCAGCTATTTTCTATATGTTTGAGACTTTAGCAACTAACCACAGTTTTATTAAGGCCAATAGCACTTTGGCGCTGGCACCGTTTATCTTCCAATTTGGTTCGATTTTATTAGCAATTATTACATTTGTTTATATTTTATATGCCAATTCTTTTTTGCTAAGCATGCGCAAGCGGGATTATGGACTGTTCATGATGTTAGGTGCCAAGTCAGGCAAGCTCGGTCAACTGATTTTTATTGAAACCTTAGCCATCGGGGTATTATCACTATTGATGGGGGTGATCGTTGGGATTGGCTTAACGACCTTAGTTGGCCAATTGTTGATTCAACGATTAGATGCCACCGCGCTGCATTTTAGTGCGTTTTATGGACCAGCTTTGGTGGTGACGGTGCTTTTCTTCTTGGTATTATTCATAGTGGCAGCACTAATGAATCAGCGTGTCTTACGTAAAACACCAGTATTAGCCTTATTAAAAAGTACCGCTCAGCCAGCACATGTTCAGGTTAGACCGGCTAAAACAGTCAGCCAAGTTATCTTTGGTCTAGTTAGCTTAGCAATCGGCTATGTGGCAATGCACCAAATTGGCACCTTACAAATGTTAGGCATTGCGATCGCTTTAGTGACGATTGTTGTGGGCACGTATTTAGTTTTTAATTCATTATTTACGTGGTTATTGACTCGCTTAAAGCGCCATACAGCTTTTGCCAGTCGTGGCTTGAATAATTTCACCTTGGCGCAATTAAACTTTCGTATTTTCGATTATAATCGTATGTTAGCCTTGGTGACCTTGCTATTTGCGTTGGCATTAGGCGCAATCACAACTGGGATGGGTTTCCAAAAAAACATTAAATTATTCACCGAAAGTGCGCCGTATGACGTCGTTTTGCACGATCCAACTGCCAGCATTAAACAAGCAGCCACAAAAATCGACATAAAAAAACAAAATCATTATATGTATAAAGTAGGGGCAAATACCGTCTATTTTAGCCGTGATCAATTCGACCAGCAGCCGGTATACGTACAAAAACCATGGCGTAAAAATCAAACGACCACAAAATATCAGTTGACTTACGGTCGTGAAATGAATCAACAAAACCCGTTGCTCTGGCAGCAGTCATTGCAGGAATTATTGTTACCACGAGATAGCCAAAAAACAATCAAACTAGTTGATCAAGCTACTTTTGCCCAAACATCTGGGCGAACACAACAACTGACAACAATTGTGGCCCGTGATTTCTTTGCTGAGTTACCGACGATTAAACGCGTGACTCAGTTGGATCAACGGCATAACAAAGTGGCAACTAGCTATGATATGGGATCGACTAAGTATGACGCCTATCAAATGATGAACGGCTTATTATCTGGTTTTGAATTTATGGGATTTTTCCTTGGGGTGGCTTTCTTAGCAATGTTGGCGAGTTGTTTAATGTTTAAGATTCTTTCTGGAGCGGCTAGTGACCGTACGCGTTATCGGATGCTGGATAAGATCGGTACCCGGCAACGTTTATTGCGTGGGGCGATTGCTAAAGAAATTGGGGTGCTATTCTTATTACCAGGCGTTGTTGGGGTGATCCATGTTTTGTTTGGTCTCCAAATGTTTACTACTACAGGTTTATTACCGCACGCCTACCATGATTTATGGTTACCATTTTTAATTTTTCTGGTGTTGTATAGCCTATATTATTTGTTGACCGTTAAGCTATATCAAAATATTGTTTTAAAAAAATAGTATAAAACAAAGAACCATGACATTTATGTCATGGTTCTTTGTTACGTTTCTTATGACCGAATCTTCACCACAAAAAGGATATTGTTTTTATCAGAACTCTTTTTCTATAGCCGCTACAATGGTTACAAATACCTTCAAAAGTGTAGCAGCTCCGGTTACGTTTATTCTAACGGGCCTTCGTCAATGCGATTATAGTAATCAACTTGGACTTCGCTACCCCGTAAGACCAGCTTGGTGACACTGCCATTCCGGGGGCTTTTAGTTAAATCAAATTGATTTTCGCCGAATTTACCAACGATACTGCGCATCGTTGTTCCATGGCTGACTAAAAGAATTTTAGCGTTAGCTGGATTATCACGGCGCAACATATCAAACCCTAACAATAGGCGATTCCAGTATTCGGTGCTATTTTCAGCATCGTGGAATGGATCGGCCTGCTTCATAAAATCTTTTGAAGCGTCGATCGAGTAATTACTGATAATTTCCGCATAGTTTTTACTATCGTGACCAGCACCGGTGAGAAACCACGCTTCGGGCGAGTTCATGCCTTCGAAATAGCCATAAAACTCTTCACGGAAGAAGGGGGTCTCAATCGGTTCAGTTAAAGCATGACTTGTATTAGCTTTAAGAATTAAACGTGCGGTACTCCGGGCACGCCCAGTATCGCTACAATAAGCTTGATCAAATTTGATTTGTGCAAGCCGCTGACCGACTTTTTCAGCATCTAAAATGCCTTGTTCAGTCAATGGTGAATCTGACCAGCCTTGCATACGATTATAACGGTTAAAATAAGTTTGACCGTGGCGAACGAGGTAAACAGTTGTTTCTGCTGTCATAGTTCTCCTACCTTCTAAAAAGTACCATTCTCTACATCTTGGATAAATTGACTTAAATGATCGAAGTAAACAGGTGCGTTATCGATCATATGGTGATGACCACCGTCTGGAGTTGTGACTAAACGGGAATTAGGGATTTGTTCAGCCATTCGTTTTGCTGTTGCCAGCGGCATCGTCTCGTGTTCACCGAAAGTCAGTAACGTTGGGACTTTGATATTCTTGATCTGGTCACGAACATCCCATGATTTTAATTTACCTGTAACAACAAATTCATTATTACCTTGGAAATCATTATAAACGGGAGTTGCCATGGTACTAACCAAATGAGAGATCGCAAGTGGTTGCTTACGATCAACATAGCCAGCATTTAAAATGTCAACGTAACCTTGATAGCGTTCGTTGTCCAAATCATTGCGTGCTTCGCAGTCTTTCATGTAAGCTACTGCATCAGCGGGCAGGGTTGCTTCACGGATCTTGTTAATATTGACCACATATTCGTCAATGTTATCAACCATACTGGAGATGATCGCACCCTTTAAGTGTTGACCATACTTCAAGGCATAAAGCATAACTAGCGCACCGCCCCATGATTGACCGATCAAATAAAAATTCTCTAAGCCTAACTTTTGGCGGACTTCTTCAACTTCATCAAGATAATAGTCATAAGTTAAGAAACGGTCACGAATTGCGGGATCAGAGAAATCAGGTTGGTCAGAATACCACGAACCTAATTGATCATACATTGAGACTTGTACACCAAGTGGAGCTAACTTGTCAGCAAAGTTTTCATAGTATTCGTGATTGCCACCAGGGCCACCATGGAGCGTCAATAATTGAATGTCGCCAGTGCCGTCGGTATGGGTCCACAAATGATAACCGCTATCTAACGTAATGATCTTGGTTCCGTTTTTCATATTCTCACCTTTTCCTATTAAGATATCTTCATTCTAACATTTTCGTGGTCGAAGCTAAAGGCTCAGCAAAACTAAATATATGGTAAAGTTTTGTCGGAGTAATCGCTTTTATACAGAAAGTTAGTTAAAATAAATAGGCAGGCTGATAGGCTGCTGTATAGACATCCTATTTTAGGATATAGTTTGGTGTTCATTAAAAAAATATATAAGGGGTTTTATAATATGAAGTTAACTTGGCAAAAATTAAGTCGCCGTTTTGTGGTGGCATTGACGCTAGCCGGTGTATTTTTTGGCAGTGGGATTGCGGTTCATGCGGATACCTATGATAGCAGCAGTAGTGAAAGTGTCGTTAACGAGCGCTGGGGTAAGCCGACTTTTATTTATGGTGGTGGCTTAACCCAAAGCCAGGTTCAACAAACCATGGCTATTATGAATATCAATAGTGATGATGTCACCACTGATAGTGTGACTGGCCAAGATTTGGTCAAATATTTAGGCTCTGGCTCCGGCGATACTAGTGTGATGATCTCTTCAGTTTTGGTGACGCGTGAGTCCAGTGGCCACGGCATTACCGTAAAAATTGATACGCCTTCTGCTATCACGCAAATTACCGCAAATGAATATAAAAATCCATTGATCACTGCCGGCATTACCGATGCGACGATTGAGGTTGCCAGTGTTAAACCTGTTACCGGCGAAAGTGCACTGACTGGGGTCTATAAAGCGTTTGAAGCTAATGGTGAGACAATCGACCCCGATCGTGCTGCGCTTGGGCAAGAAGAGTTAGAGACGACGAATTCGGTTGCTCAAGATGCAGTTCAGCAAAATGAACAGGATAATCCTAACCAAAGTAGTTCAGAAAATAAGGAAGACGCCAATAAAATCAAATTACAGTTAGCTAACGCATTAACGGATATCAAACAACAGTTAGCTGATCTTAAGGAACAGGGTAAAACCGCGAACACCACGCAGATCACTAATATTGTTAATACGTCGATCAAAGATAATAATTTATCTGGTAAAATCAGCCAAACCAACATCACGCAACTGGTTAATTTAGCCGACAAATATCAAACTACTTCTGGCGTATTGGATAAATCAACGATGAATCAGTTGGACAAAGCGAAAACCAGTATTGGTTCAGCCTTAGATAAAGTTGGTGGGGCTTTAAAAAATGCCCAAAATAGCAGTTGGTGGCAAGAATTTGTTAGCTGGGTCAAGAATACTTGGCAAAGTATTTTTAGCTAATTGAGAGCAACAGGAAAGTGGGGCAGCGGCAAAATACCGCAGGTGCCACTTTTTTCATTGATCCAGTAGTTTGTTATACTAGAGAGTAATCATTATTTAGAGCTAAAGGAGCTGTCGCGATCGTGTTTTATTTTGTCAATACGAGCATTAACCCGAAAAAATCAGGAATCGAGCATGCGGAAATGAAGCGACTTGCTTTATTTAGAAAACATGGCGTACCTGCTAAAATTGTGACCCGCTTTTTTTCGTTGAGTTTGCATGAAACGTTGGCGAATGCTGGAATTCCTGAAACTGAACAAATTAACTTATTTGATTTTATTCAGCACTCGACTGATTTCAAACCGCGTCAGTTAACGATCGCTGCGCTAACTTTTCCATCAGACTATCGTGTGAGTGCTGATGCGCATAATTATAAGGTCGAGCAGGGCACGCAACTAATGATGCGGGTCAATACGATCGGCCCACACGATCCACGTTTAAATAACGTTCAATATTTTGCTAAAAATGGTAAATTAATCAAAACCGAGTGGTACGACACACGCGGATTTAAAGGCTTAGAACAGTTTTATACGGTTGATGGTCAAGTTGCCAGTGAACAAGTTTTTGATCCGCAAGGCAACGTGGTTTACCAGACTTTTCATATGCAAGATAAGCAAGGCAATCTAAAGAATTCATTATATCGTTTTATTGATTATCACGGTCATGATTGGTCATTCAATGGTGAAGAAGCGATGATGCGATTCTTCCTTGATGAATTGAATCAAGTCGATGACGGGCATAATATTTTTGTCGTCGATCGTACTTATGAGTTAGCTTGGTCAACTTTGCGGATGCATACACGGCCATTTCGGGTAATGCATTTACACAGTAACCATGTGAATGATCCCGCTGACCCGCAGCAGTCGACCTTAAATTATAATTACGAATTAGCTTTAAATAATTTGGCTGATTGGGATGGTGTGATCACCGCTACTGATCAGCAAGCGGCTGATTTTACCACACGCTATGGGAATACTACGCCGGTTTTTACGATTCCAGTTGGAGTGGTGGCTGATCAATTGTTGAATGCGCCGCATGTAAAATGGCAATCACGCACCCCAGGCAAGGTAGTGATGGTGGCCCGCTTATCTGAGGAAAAACAGCAAGATCAGCTGATCAAAGCCATGCAAAAAGTGCATGCTAAATTGCCTAACGTGTCGCTAGATTTCTGGGGCTACGCTAATGGCGATACGGGGACTAAGTTACATCAATTGGTGGCTGATCTTGGTGTCGGCGATTACGTTAAGTTCAATGATTACACGGCTAACATCGGGCCAGTTTATGATCAAGCACAATTAGCGGTACTGACTAGTCGAGCGGAGGGCTTTGCGTTGGCTTTATTAGAAGGTCAAGCGCATGGATTACCGCAGGTTGCGTATGATATTAAATACGGTCCGCAAGCAATTATTCGTGATCAACAAGATGGTTTATTGGTGCCATTAAATGATGTTGCTGCTTTAGCCGATGCTATTTATGCCTTACTTAGTGAGCCAGTTAAGCTACAGGCATATAGCGAACAGGCTTATCAGGATAGTCAGCGCTACTCTGAAGCAACGGTTTGGCAAGCATGGCAGCAGTTAAGCAATGCGGCCGAACGGTATTATGCCGGAAGGGAGGAACAGTAAATGATCTATTTTGTTAATCAGTATTTAATGGCCTTGAATTCAGGCGTTGAGCACGCTGAGTTTAAGCGGTTAGCTTTGTTTAAACGCCATGCTGTTCCTGCTAAAATAGTGACGCGGGATTTCGACGTGTTATTACATCAGAATATGGCGCATTTTGGCTTGGTGGATACCGATTTGATCAACCTGTATGACTTTTTTCGTAAAAGTGAGCAAGTCCCAGCGCACGTTTTAAAAATTCAGGATTTGAATTTAGCGCCAGCTTATAACGTGGATCCTAGCGCTAATGTTAGTCATGTGCGTGACGGTGACCAAGTAGTCGCCGATGTTTATTTTAGTCCGGGTACCGTGGGCCATTTATATTATGTGAATTATTTTGATGCTTTTACCAACATTGTGCAGCGAACTTATTATGATGCGCGTGGGTTTAAAGCAAGTGATCAATTTTTTGCACCTAATGGCGAAGTGATCACCGAGATCATTTATAACTTGGATGGTAGTCGCTTGTTCGAACGTTACTATGCCCATAACAACGAGAATCAAAACTATATTGTTGCAATTCGGTTGTTGGCTTATCACGGACGTGAATGGCAATTTGATACTGAAGATGACTTAATGCGCTTTTTCCTCGATGAGTTAAATCAGCGCGAAGCAGGGACTTTTATTGCCGATCGACCATTAGCCGCCGATTGGCCGGTGATCAATATGCAAACGGCAGCTCGCAAATTTGTTTGGCTACCAACGACGCACGCTAATGATCCGCAAGACCAAGTTTTCAGTAATATGAATGGTGCATACGTCTATGCCATACATGATAATTTGGCCAAGTTAGATGGTGTGATCACTGCAACACAGCAGCAACAAGCCGACTTGACCCGTTGGCTCGGTGGTCAGCCGGTCAGACCGATCACGGCGATTCCGGCGGCAGTAGTGGCTAACACCACCTTAACAGCTAAGCCGATTCCACTCAGTAAACGGATAGCTGGGAAGATTATATTTGTTGGTCGAATCGATCAAACTAAACGATTGAATCAGTTGATCGAAGCTTTTAGTCAAGTACATCAGCGTTTGACTGATACGATATTAGAAATACATGGTTATGGTGCCTTGATCAATAATTTGCAGCAGCAGGTGACACAGCTTAAGCTCAAAAATGTGATCACGTTTGTGCCTTATCATCAAGACTTAGCAGCAACTTATGATCAAGCGCAACTTTTTGTTTATCCAGCAGAAAGCGATGGTCAATCATTGGCGCTGGTTGAGGCACTAGCCCACGGTGTTCCTGTGGTGAGCTATAATATTAATTACGGCCCTAAAGAGATCATTACAGATGGTGTTAATGGTTATTTAGTTCCTTCAGGTGAGGTTAAGGCCTTGGCAAATGCAATGGTTAAAGCCTTAGTCAATCAAAAACGGTGGCAGCAGTTAAGTCAAAATGCATATCGCAGTGCTAAACAATATGGTGAAGATCAAGTTTGGCCATTATGGCAAAAAACTTTAGGCTTGAAATAATCATCGAAGTATCTGGCTTAATTAAAGCTAATAAAACTCTCCGCGCGGCCACCGCGCGTAACCATCTATGAAAAAAACGTCTTTACCGTTATACTAGCGGTGAAGGCGTTCTTTTGTACATCGTCTTTTTATTGGTGCCTTGAGCCTGAAAATAAAACCGATGGTCTTCAATTCGTGAGATTAACTCATTGTCGTCTTGAACACGGATAAAAAATTTCACATCCTCTAG
>NZ_RHOE01000065.1 GCF_003946385.1 Loigolactobacillus zhaoyuanensis | reverse complement strand
TTAAAACAGTCTCAGAGGAATATATTTACTGGTTTAATCACCAAAGGATTTCCTTGAAAACAAAAGGTATGTCCCCGTGTGAATACCGAGAACATACCTTAGCAGCGTAGAAATATTTACTTTTGTCTAACTTTTGTGTTGCACTTCAAGTTACTGGACAGGCTTGTTTCTACTATGATTAATTTATGCTTTCTCCCCTGGTTCGGAAGCGATGATCTGTAGGTCACCGGTTAATTGCCATTGTTTGACCGCAAATGGTAATAAGAAATGTTGTCCTTTAGTCAGTGGATAACTTTGGCCGTCGACGGTGATCTCACCTTGTCCAGCTAATACTGAAACTAGCGTGTAAGGCGCAGTTTGGCGCGTCAACTTTAAGTCACCCTTAACTTGCCATTCGTAAACGGTAAAGTATGGTGCCTTAACGAAGGTGGTCACTTTAGAAGCGCCATATTGCTGGCTAGTGACATCCAATTTAGGCGCAACAAAAGGTACGGTCGTGGTATCGATCGACTGCTGAATATGCAATTCACGCTTCTGGCCTGTTTTGGCGTCGACCCGATCGTAATCGTATAAACGATAAGTGGTATCACTACTTTGCTGCGTTTCTAGGGCCATGATGCCTTTGCCTAATGCGTGGATGGTACCACTAGGAACGTAGAAAAAGTCGCCGGCCTTGACTGGCACATGGCGGAACAGATCTTGCCAATTTTCTGAGTGGATCATATCAGCCAACTCAGTTTCGTCTTTAGCGTTATGACCGTAAATCAATTCAGCACCAGGATCAGCGGCAATAATGTACCAGCATTCAGTTTTGCCTAATTCATGTTCATGCTTAGCGGCGTATTCATCATCGGGATGCACTTGTACTGATAAATCAGCCTCAGCGTCCAAAATTTTAGTCAACAACGGAAAAACATCGCCACTGGCATTGCCGAAAACGTCGCGATGATCACGCCAAACTTCGATCAATGTTTGGCCAGCATACGGCCCATTAGCTACCGTGCTGGGGCCGTGGGGATGCGCAGAGATCGCCCAACATTCGCCCGTTTTATCGCTAGGTAATGTATAGCCAAATTCATCATGTAATTTAGTGCCGCCCCAAATTTTTTCTTGAAAATAAGGTTGCAGGAAAAAAGGTTCTGCCAATATAATCACTACTTTCTCAATTAGTCGTCAATACTCCGCCCACTATTTTACCGCTTTCAGGCATCAGAGTACAGCGCTTTTCTCACGCCTAAAAGTCTACCATTATTTTGATTCTTGCAAATAAGTTGCCACAATTTGGTCGCGCAAGGCTAAATAAGCCTTGTTTGGCGACGTGGGATGAATCCGATTAGACAGAAAAACAAAGGCGTTGTGGCTTTGCCCGTCGATCAGCATAAAATGACCCACGAAGCCAGTGTGGTAGAGCACTTTATGGCCGTCAGCGGCGGTTAATAGCTGCCAGCCGAGACTGCGGCCACCGTTAAAGCCAGTCTGATCTTGATACAAATTAGCGATGGTCGCGGTACTGATCGGCGGCTGACTAATAACTAGATCACCCAGCATAAAGCGGCAAAATTGCAGCATATCATCTAGATCCGAAAACAAGCCGGCGGAAGCGCAATGTACGCCTAAAACAAACGCCTTTGGATCATGGACGATTCCTTGGATCAACCCGCGGCCAGCTGGTTCATAACTAGCAGGGACGCAGCGCGCCTTTTCCGGTGTAAACGTCATTGTATTTAAATGGAGTGGTCGCAGCACTTCTTGCGCCAAGGCTTGCTGGACTGGTATTTTTAGTAGTCGTTCGATCACCCAGCCTAAATAAATCAAGCCAGTATCACTGTAGACCACTTTGCGGCCAAAATCAGCGCCCACTTTTAGCCCTAAAAGCGCCTGCGTCAATGCTGGGGCAGCTAATTGATCACGGTTGGGAATGTAGCCTGTGATGCCGGAAGTATGGGTCAACAAATGGCGCAACGTCACCCGCACATCGCCAAATTCTGGTAAATATTTTTGGACTGGATCATTAAGTGATAAGCGCTGCTGCTCCTGTAATTTCAGAATCAAAGTCGTGGTCGCTACTACTTTAGTTAACGAGGCCAAATCATAAAGTTGCCCGGCCTTTAGTGCCCGTTTTTGCGGCACCAATTCGCTGGCGCCAAGATAGTGGGTCCAAGTCTGTTGCTGACGGATAAAGCCATAGCTCACGCCAGGAACAGTGCCATTAGTGACTAAATCGCGGATTTTTTGTTCAGTTTGTGGATACATCAGCTCAACTCCAATAAAAAAAGCAAAGGCTAGGTTCACCTTTGCTTCTACTATAGCGCATTTAGACCACAATATTACCAGAAAATTGACTATTATATAAATCGGCATAGAAACCATTTTGCGTCATTAACTGATCATGGGTCCCAGTTTCGATGACATTACCATGATCCATCACGATAATATTATCGGCATCGCGAATCGTCGATAAACGATGGGCCACGACAAAGCTAGTCCGGTTAGCCAATAAACGGTCCATCGCGTGCTGAATGTGCACTTCGGTCCGCGTATCAACTGAACTAGTTGCTTCATCCAAAATAAGGATCTCGGGATCGGCCACAAACGCGCGGGCAATGGTCACTAATTGACGTTGCCCTTGCGAAATGTTTGATGCCGCTTCATTCAAAATCGTGTCGTAGCCATCTGGTAAGCGTCGAACGAATTCATCGACGTGGGCTGCCTTAGCTGCGGCCATAATTTCTTCCTTACTGGCATCTTCGCGACCGTATTTCAAATTATCATAGATCGTCCCGGTGAACAGCCACGTGTCTTGCAAAACCATGGCAAAATGCTGACGCAAGTCCTCGCGCTTTAAATCACGGGTATCGACACCCGCTAGCCGGATCGTGCCCCCACTAACATCGTAGAAACGTTCCAGCAAGTTGATGATCGTCGTCTTGCCGGCACCAGTTGGGCCAACAATTGCCACCCGCTGACCTTTTTGCACGCTTAAATTATAATCAGTCATCAACAGATCACCATTATTATAACCAAATTGCACGTGATCAAAGTCAATAAAGCTATCACTGGGCTGTGCTTGCGGCTTTTCAGTTGGTTCAGGACTCATTTCTGGTTCATCCAACACGGCAAAGATCCGTTCTGCTGATGCGATCGTGGATTGAATCGTGTTCATTAAGTTGGCCAATTGTGAGATCGGCTGTGAGAACTGATTCATGTACTGCAAGAAAGCTTGAATGTTACCTAAAGTAACCGCGCCGTGGGTAACTTGGATTCCACCAATGATCGCGACAAAAACGTACCCAATATTATTTAAGAAGATCATCATTGGCATAATGATCCCAGAAATAAATTGTGCTTTCCAGGCTGACCGATAGTAGTTACCGTTTTGCTCTTCAAAGGCATCGATCGCCGATTTTTCTTTGTTAAAGCTTTTAAGCACTACATGGCCGCTATAATTTTCTTCGACTTGATTGTTCAACAAACCTAAGCTGCGCTGCTGTGTGGCGAAGAAGCGTTGCGACCGTGGTGCGATCACGCCAACGATGACTAAGCTTAATGGGATCGTGATCAAGGCGATCAAGGTTAATTTCCAACTGATCGTCAGCATCATCCAGATTGTCCCGACAAAGGTCACCGTGCTGGTCACCGCTTGGGTCAAGCTCTGCTGTAGCGTACTGGCAATGTTATCCATATCGTTGACCGCACGCGACATGATATCACCATTACTGTGGGTATCATAGTAGCTGATCGGTACACGCTGCATTTTTTCCTTGAACTCACGCCGCATTTGGTAAACCGTTTGCTGCGAGACGCGGGTCATAATAAATTGCTGGAAGAAACTAAACAGCGCCGACGCCAAATACATCACGAATACGATCAAAATAACTTGCTTGATCTTATCAAAATCGATCGGCAAACTATTGACTGTGGCGCCGGCTTTTTTCATCGCAGCGCCTTTCATAATGCCTTTATAAATTTCCGTTGTCGCTTCACCGAGAATTTTCGGCGTACGGATCTGGAAAATAACCGAGGTGATCGCCAAGATCAGGACAACAGCAACTGCAAATAAACGATTCGACATATAACGCAATAAGCGGTTAGTTGTCCGCCAGAAATGCTGCGGCTTTTCAACTAAGCCTGCGTGATTACCAGGGCCATGACCGCCTGCTGGCTGCCGTACTGGTGCATTTTTACTCATGCTGCTCCCCCTCTCCTTCTTTTAGCTGCGAATCCATAATTTCTTGATAAACGGCATTATTGGCCTTTAATTGGGCATGCGTGCCTTTGCCGACCAATTTACCATTATCCAAAACTAAAATGAGATCCGCGTCAGCCACCGTCGCGATCCGCTGGGCCACGATGACCACGATCCGATTTTGGATCCGGCTATCTTCACGTAATTCAGCCCGTAATTCGGCGTCGGTTTTAAAATCAAGCGCAGAAAAAGAATCATCAAAAACGTAAACGGCGGCGTCTTTGACTAAAGCACGGGCAATCGCTAAGCGTTGCCGTTGGCCGCCAGAGAAGTTACCGCCACCCTGTTCAACGCGGGTCTCCAAGCCATCTTCAGACTTAATAAAGCCATCAGCACGGGCAATTTCTAACGCGTGCCAAATCGCTTCATCGCTGGCATCTGGTGCGCCATATTGCATGTTTTCACGCACCGTGCCGGTAAATAGGATCGCCGTTTGCGGCACAAAAGAAACCGCGTCGCGCAAATCATGCTGACTAAACTGCCGGATATCCGTGCCGTTAAGCGTGATCTTGCCGCTTTCTACATCATAGAAGCGCGGTAACAAGCTGACTAGTGAGGTTTTACCAGAACCAGTACCGCCAATGATCGCCACCGTTTGGCCACTTTTAGCGCTGAAATCAATATCGGTTAGCGCTCGATTTTCCGCACCGCGATAACGATAGTCAACGTTTTGATAAGTCAATTCGCTATGGTCAAAATCAGTTGGCAGTGTTGCTGGTTCAGGTTGATCTGTGATCGTTGGTTCTAAGCTTAAGACTTCCTGGATCCGCAATGCCGAAGCTTGCGCCCGGGGAATGAAAACAAAAACCATGGCCAACATCATGAAACTCATTAAGATTTGGGCGGCATAGGTCATAAAGGCAATTAAATTACCGACGGGCATTGAGAAATCGCCGATCAGTTTAGCGCCAAACCACGTGATCCCAATATTAGTCGCGCTCATCATCAAAGTCATGATCGGCAACATCACCGCCATAATACTGTAAACTTTGACTGCATTATGGGTGTAATCTTGGTTGGCCGTTTCAAAGCGACCTTGCTCAAACTTATCCCGGCGGAATGCGCGGATCACCCGCACGCCCGTCAAACCTTCACGAAAAACCAAATTGATCCGATCAGTTTTCGACTGCATTGCCCGGAATAATGGCACTGCAAAACGCATCACGATCCCAATAAAAATCGCTAATAAGGGCAAGACAATTAGGAAAATCAACGTTAATTGATGGTTCTTACTGTAGGCCAAGACGCTGGCACCAATTAACATGATCGGCGCCATGATCATCATTCGTAATGCCATCATGGCCACATTTTGAATTTGGACCACGTCATTGGTCGTCCGCGTGATCAATGAAGAAGTTTCCACTTGATCAAATTCATCGTTGGAGAAGCCGATAACTTTACGATAAATATCGGAACGTAACTTTTGACCTAAACTTTGTGAAGTCCGTGCCGCTAGAAAAACGTTACCGACTGCCGCAAGTACACTTAACAAAGCAAAGGCAACCATTTCTGCGCCGACGCGCCAGATATAGTTGATATCACCTTTCGCCACACCGTTGTTGACGATATTGGCGGTTAAGCTGGGCAGATTTAGACTGCTGATAACTTGGACGATCATAAACAAAAAAGCCCCAGTTACTGCCCAGATCGACATTCGTCCACGTGCTATTTTAAGCATCTACTCACTTCCTGTTCATTATTTTAAATTTAATCTATTACTTGACGCGCTAGCTTGGAAGCTGCACCCAATAGTTGGCAAGTGCGGCAAAGCTAGGTACTTTACCAGTGACGCCCTAATTGATCGCCACGCCGTGTTCGAGCCAGCCTAATGTTTGCTCAAACTCTTGATCAAGTTGTGCAACTGTAACGGGTTCATCGTGTTGTTGGCGCAAATAATAAGAGCCTAACGTTTGAAATAAAGCCGACATCAGAATATGCATCAACATCCCCAGTTCATGGGCCGTCGATATTTTCAACCGCGAAAAATCAACATTGGCGTAAAAATCACTGTGGCCGTGATGCGCATGCTTCATTTGCGTCGATAAGGCGACTTTACGACTGTTTTTATAGGTCATATTCAAAAACATATTTTTATAAAATGCGGCATTAGGCCCGTTGATGAATTCAGCGGTCAACGTGGTAAAATAGCGTCGAAACGCGGCAAATAGATCACCTTCCGTGGCCTTAAGGCTGTCTAACAAAGAATTCTTAGTGTGCTGGCGCAAATAATCAGAATAGCAATAGTACAGATCTTCTTTATCAGTAAAATATTGATAAAAACTACCACGAGGAATACCAGCCGCAAGAACGATCTTACTGATCGACGCCTCGTGCAGTGACACCCGGGAGAATTCCTGATGTGCCGCATCTAACAGGCGCTGCTGCTTAGCCTGTGATAAATTAAAAAAAGTACTGGTGGGCATTTTACTCCTCCTTTCCTAAAAATAGTTTATTTATGACGACTTGTCGTTAATGTGACATTTTGTCATTATAGAAGCTTTCAACTTGAAAAGCAAGTTATACGTTTAGTATATTTTAACTTGTATTTCGTGCTATCATTAAGTAACTTACATTCAACGAGGTGACCATTATTAACGCAAATCATTCTGGTTGGGCCACTACCCGCCATATTATTTATTTCTGTCTACTGATATTAGCGGAGCAGCTTCCCCTAACTGGGCTTAGCCTAGCCAGCTCGTTAGTCGGCACGCAAATAACTACTGTCCTTGGTAGTTTGTTTCTACTCATTTCTATTTTAATGACCATTTTATTTTGGCAAGTTTATCGTAAGGCCGTCGTCGACAATCATTTCGAGTTTGAGCGGCGATTACACAAGCGTGATTGGCTATTGATCGGTGGCGGCTTGATCGCCATGTGGGTGATCAATGCGGTGACCTTACCGTTTGTCAAAACCAGCGGCAATAGCAATGTCGATAGTCTGACCAGCTTATTGACCAGCTTCACTTTTTTCATGTTATTTTTCGTGGCTTTCATTGGTCCAATCTTGGAAGAAATTCTTTTCCGCGGTCTCTTTTTGAATTGGTTTTTTACTAAGCACAGACTCGTTAGTATCCTGCTCAGCGCTGTACTGTTCGGCACTTTTCACGTTGACCTTACTAGTGGCCATGTGGATCCGATCTACTGGCTATCCAAAGTCCTGCTGGGATTGGTGCTAGCACTAGTCTACAGCCGAACCAAAAATTTGAAGGCTTCAATTCTCTTGCACATTTTAAATAACACCTTGGCGGCATTCATTTAGCTGACCGTACAAGTTAAATTCTAGATCAACAGCAAAAAATACTTGACCGCTGCGCTAATTTTCGGTAATATAATATATGTTCCAAATATTGGCCTTGCCCGTTGGTCAAATTGGTTAAGACGTTGCCCTCTCAAGGCAGAGTTACGGGTTCGATCCCCGTACGGGCGATAATTTGCTCCTCAAATAAGCACTAAGTGTTGTTAAATCAGCGTTTAGTGCTTTTTATTTTGCGGTATTTTAAACATAAAAAACAGCTGCCCTTTTTTCGACGTCGCTTAATAAGCGCAGGGACAAAAAGAACGCTGCCGTCATAACGGAACCGATTTTTTCAGGATATAAAAATTAGTTCTAGTAATTTGAGCATAATAGGTGTATAGTGTTAAATGTTGCGGTAATATAAACGTTATCCGTTGAGTAAAAGTTTAAGCACACTGAGCAGGCAAACCCCTGGGTGACCTCAGCGCTTCCGGTGTTCTGTAAACTTTTTACATCAAGCGTGATCGAGGTTTAGCAACGTTGTAGCGACTTAAATAATGTTGCGGTTTAAGTCGACGCAGGGCCTTTTAGTGCTTTTCAACCAGATGAAAAAGCGAGTTTCCTTTGTCAATATAGAGTGGTAGGCGTTAAATATGGAAAAACAAAAGCAACCTGAAATGCCGTTTCAGCGGCTTTCCGACCAAACGATCAGTCGTAATTTGACTGCGTTTATGGTTGAATTTAGTAAAGAACAGCGTTCCCGCGAACGCGAAGCTAAAAACAAAAAGTCAGCTTAAATAAACAGGACTGGGCAATAATGCCGCAGTCCTGTTTTTGTTTACTCTTATTGATAATTATTACTGACAACGTTCCATGAAGCCCCTGCATCTGGTGAGCTCAGCAGTTGACCTTGCTGATTGATCTTAAACCAACCAATCGTCGGCGCTGTATTCGCATCGGCACCTTGCACCTGCGCATTAGCACTATTATGATTTTCTTGTACTTGGATCACTAACTCGCCATTTTCATTCTTATTCATGGTATAAGCCAGATCCCCCGCCTGGTAATTACCGCTAATATTTTGTGCCACCCACGCTTGCACTTGCGCTGTGGTCAGATTCTGTCCACTAACCGTTGTTGCCGTTTGATTCTGGGCAGGCTGACTGGCAGCCACTGAACTGCTAGCCGTTGCAGCTGAATTAGCGTTAACGCTAGCCACGCTGTTACTAGTTGACGCACTAATCGCTTTAGCTTTTTTGGCTTTGGTGCTAGCTTTGGCGCTGGCCCGCTTATTACTTTGACTCGTCGATTGACTTGATTCACTAGCTGATTTCTGCGTACTACTATTGCTTGCGCCACAACCGGCTAAAGTTACAGCGGTGATACCGACTAATAAAACCCCAAAAAGTTTTTTCATGCTGATCGAACCCCTTCCATCTCAGTGACTTATTACGTTGAGTTTAACAAATAAGCAACCTTAAACTCAAGTCTTAAGCCAAAAACATGTTAACTTCACAAATTTGGGCAAAAAAAAACAGCCTCGATTACTCGAGACTGTTCATTAAGACTAGTAACTAGTCTTTAACAACGTTAGTCGCTTGTGGGCCACGATCGCTGTCTTCAACGTCAAAAGTTACATGTTGGCCTTCTTCTAAAGACTTGTAACCTTCGCCTTGAATAGCTGAGAAATGTACGAATACATCGCTGCCATTGTCGCGAGTAATGAAGCCATAACCTTTGTCTGCGTTAAACCATTTAACTGAACCTGATTCCATGTGTAAAAATCCTCCTGTAGGTCAATCGACCTGTATAATTTGGTAAATCTTGTGAAAGGCGTACATTGGAAGAAGTTTGCAATGAAACTTGAAACCAAAATATTCCGAACAAAGAAGTACTATAAGTATAGTAGCATATACCCCTGTTAATAGCAAACTAATTACGTAATTAATTAAATTAATTTGCCGCTGACGTTTATTTGGAAATTGAAGTTGGCTGACGCACGGTGGCCAGTTTTTCATCGATCAAGCCTAAAACAGTTTTAGCGCTAGCCGCTTTTGATAAATCATGCTGTTGCAAGTCGACCAACATTTTCGGCCCTTCATCATAAGCCTCGAACCATTCTTTGTAGGCGCTCCAAATTTTAAAGTAGTAATCATATAGGCTTTGATCATTTTCAATCTGTTCATAATCGCGGCCTCGCTTTTTGATCCGGTATAAAATCGTATCAAAATCAGCGTAGGCGTAGACTAACAAATCAGGCGCCTTTTTTGGAATACTACGTAATTCGGCCATCATGTTGTCCAACAACTTAAGATAGATCTCAAACTCTTGGTCGCTAATGTTGCCTTCCTTATTATTTTCCCGCGTAAATAAGGCATCCTCGTAGATCGAACGGTCTAAAACATTATTATCATCGGTCAGCGCTTGCTTGATCATCGCAAAGCGTTTATTCAAAAAGAAGATCTGCAGCAAAAAACCGTATTTTTTTGGATCAGAATAATACAGTGGTAAAACAGGATTATCGCCGACTGGCTCAAAAAATGCTTGTGTGTTTAAATGTTCTGCAATCATTCCAGTCAGTGTGGTTTTGCCGACACCGATCATCCCTGCCGTTATTATCACCATGATTGGCCCCCTCGTCATTTGTAAAAAAGCATACCCTATATTGTAGGGCAGATTGGAATAAAGGACAATCCTTTTTCGCAAAAACTTGCCAGCTAGTTGTGACTAAGACTATCATATGGAAGTTAACTCAAAAATTCATGAGCAGGAAGTGACGATTTTGAAAAAATTCTGGCTGACATTACTGGCTTTGTTGGGTGTCGTTGTGATCGGTTTATTTGGCGCCGGCATGTATTTTTATCACGTTGCGGTGGTGCCGGGACCGAAAAATTTTATTAGCAACCAATCGGCGTTAAAACCTAGTGATCCCTTATATCAGCAGAAAAAATGGTTCCGCGACGCTAAAAAGCGTCATTGGTATGAGACTACCGCCGATGGGCTTAAGCTGGACGCTGATTATATTCCAGCAGCACACAAAACCAACAAAACGGCGGTTATCGCCCACGGTTTTATGAGCCGGAAGGAAGAAATGGGTGCTTACGCGGCCATGTTTCATCAATTAGGTTATAACGTTTTGCTACCAGATAATCGCGGCCACGGTGCCAGTCAAGGTAACGTGATCGGTTTTGGCTGGCTGGATCGGCGTGATTATTTGCAGTGGGCCCGTGAAGTCGTCCAAAAAAATGGCCACAATAGCGAGATCGTCATGTTCGGCATCAGTATGGGCGCGGCGGGGATGGTGATGGCCAGCGGCGAGCAACAGCTGTCACAGATCAAGGCCTACGCCGTCGATAGCCCCTACACCTCAGTTGAAGACGAGATCACGTATGAAGCCAAACAACAATATAACTTACCTAAATACCCGCTGGTCCCGATCACCAGCTTAGTTGCTAAGGTCCGTGCTGGTTACAGCTTTGGCGAAGCCAGCGCCGTTAAGCAAGTCAAACAGAATCACAAACCGATCTATTTTGTCACTGGGACCGGCGATACCTTTGTCCCCCACTACATGACCAAAAAACTTTATCAAGCCGCGCATTCGCCGAAGGAAATGTGGCTGGTACCTGGCGCCGCCCATGTGATGTCCTTTAGCAAAGAGCCCGTTGCTTATCAGCAGCACATTAAGCAATTTTTAGCCAAATACGTGCAATAAAAAATATGCAGTCAAACGTTCACTTAATGTGGCGTTGACTGCTTATTTTAATGCATCTATTTTGTGTTCCCGCCAAAAATTCGGCACAATGGACTTACACATGGAAAAGGAGCTGATCTAAATGCCATACCAAGCCATTAATCCCTACAGTGGTGAACTTATTCGTGAATTTCCTGACGCTACCACTGAACAAGTCGAACAAGCCCTAGTCAACGCGCAACAATTTTATCAAAGCGCCAAAAAGCAGCCGATCGCCGAACGTGCCCACTTGCTGCAGCAATTAGCCACCGAATTTCGGCAGCAAGTGGCTCAATATGCCCGGCCAATGACTACCAATATGGGCAAATTATGGGCCGAAGCGCAAGCCGAAGTCGGCAAGACCGCTGATTTTGCTGAATACTACGTTAAAAACGGCGAGCGGTTACTGCAAGATACGGCGTACCCCGATGTGCCAAAAGGCAAAGCACACGTTGAGTACCACTCGATCGGCGCCATTATGACGATCGAGCCCTGGAACTTTCCTTTCACCCAAATTATGCGCGTTTTTGCGCCTAACTTCATTGTCGGCAATCCAGTTTTGCTAAAAGATCCTAGTATCATCCCGGAATGTGCGCAGGCGTTTGAAGACGCAACGCGCAAAGTCGGCCTGCCAGTCGGCGCCTTTAAGAATTTATTTGCCAGTTACGATCAAGTTAACCAAATCATCGCTGACGATCGGGTTCAGGGCGTTGCCTTCACCGGTTCCGATGGCGCCGGAAAAAAGATCGCCGCAACTGCTGGTGAAAATTTGTGTAAATCCACGATGGAACTTGGTGGCACCGATGTTTTTATCGTTTTAGATGATGCTGATCTGGCAAGCGCGATTGCAGCCGGCGTTGCTGGACGCCTAAATAACGCGGGTCAGGTTTGTACCGCAGCGAAACGCTTTATGATCCACGAATCCGTTTATGCTGACTTTGTCGCTGGGATGAGCGCCGCCTTTGCCCAACGCAAGCTAGGTGACCCGCTGGATTCAGCGACGACACTCGCCCCGCTGTCGTCCAAAGCGGCGCAAGAGCAGCTACAAAAACAGGTGGCCGCCATTATTAAAGGTGGCGCCAAACTGATTTGGGGTAAAAACGAACCAATTGCTGGGCCTGGCGCCTTGTTTAATCCACTGATCCTGGAAGGGATGGATTTTGATCATCCAATGTACGATACCGAATTATTTGGCCCAGTTGCCCAAATTTATAAAATAAAAAACGACGCTGAAGCACTTGAACTGGCTAATCAGTCCCGACGTGGTTTAGGCGGCTCGATCTTTTCAGGTAATTTGGCCCGCGCTCGCAAGTTGGCATCCCAGATCGAAACTGGGCAAGTGGCGATCAATCAAATGTTGACCTCCTATCCAGAGTTACCATTTGGTGGTGTGAAACACTCAGGTTACGGTCGTGAGCTAAGTGATCTTGGGCTACGTGAATTCGTCAACGCTAAAACAATTATTGAATAACTAGCATCGCCATACGTGCACTGTAAGCGGTAAATAATCACCCGTTTTAAAAAGACAACCAAACTTCTCGATTTTGAGAAATCTGGTTGTCTTTTGTTAGGCGGCATTTTTAGCTTGATGCTTGTCCGTTGTTTTTTTATTTTGATGCCGAGCACCTGGATAATGCCATGG
>NZ_RHOE01000064.1 GCF_003946385.1 Loigolactobacillus zhaoyuanensis | reverse complement strand
ACAACACAGTTAGAATTCACAGTCACTGTGGATTCAAATCACCAAAGCAACTTGAAGATGAGTATCAAACTCAAATTCAAAATTTAGTCGTGGCATAGGACAAAAAAGTCTCTATTTAAATTGTCTATTTTATTGACAGGGGACCACTTGATGGTAAAGCCTTTATCAAGCGTAATGTTGTTTCTGAGTTGCCTGCGACCAAAGTTTGGCAGGATGCTTGTGAGAAAGTTGAAGCCGATAATCTCTATATTATGATGAACGACAATACGTTAGTTAACCTAGTGCGGCACCAAATCGTGCGGATCGATATGACTAAATTAGAAACGCCGGGTGAAAAAAGAGCGCACTACCAAGATCAGTTTTTCAATACGGTCAGTTCATTAGCCAATATTGGGCTATAAAAATAGCGGACCAGCTGGTCTGCTATTTTTTTGCTCAATTAAATTGTGCTAACACCGCTAAATATTTTTCGGTTCGTTGCTGCTGTAGTTGCGCCACTGACCAAGTCTGCAATTCCTTAAGCTGTTGTTGCAAGGCGTGCTCAATGCGCGGCAGCAACTGCTCAGCTTCAGAAATCATCTGATCAACTAAACCAAGCTTAACTAATTGATCAGCGGTCATCGGTAGATATTGGGTCAACTCCTGCGGTTCACCTTTTAAGATCGCTTGTACCGCTTCCGGCGAAGCCACTGAATATAAGCTATTTTCTAACATCAAAATTCGGTTACAGTTAGCCAAGGCCAGCGCGCCACCACTTTCACCTTCACCGAGAAATAGCGCAATATTCGGTACCGTTAAACGGCCCATTTGACTGATTGTCGCCGCCAATGCTTGGCTTTGCCCGTTTAATTCAGCCGCCACATCCGCAGCAGCGCCAGGCATATTGATCAAAGTGATCACCGGCCAACCAAACTTTTCTGCCTGCACGAGACCGCGCGATACTTTACGATAACCTGCTGGGCTCAGCGCACCAAAATGGTAATCCAAGCGCTGTTTTAACGTGGCGCCACGATTAACGCCCACAAATAAAACGGTCTGCTGTTTAAAGCGACCATACCCAACTGTTACCGCGGGATCATCAGCTTGCAGCCGATCACCATGGATCGTAAAAAAGTCAGTCGTTAGGTGATCGATCACTTCCGCTGCGCTGATCCGCTGTGCGCCGCGAATTTTTTTTAACTGTTCTTCTAACATCGAATGACTCACTTTCTCTGGTGTAGCCGCAATAATTGAACTACCACTGCAGCTAAGTCGGTCCGTTTGACCACAGCATCCAGTTGTCCTTGTTGGTAAAGGCTAGCGGCACTCTGAAAATCTGGCGGTAATGGCTCGCGGCTAGTCCCTTGGATCACCCGTTTACCCGCAAAACCAATTGTCGCGCCCGCTTCAGCGATCACGGTATCCGCGGCAAACGCAAAGCTCGCACTGACCCCGCCCATAGTGGGATCAGTTAAAATATTTAAAGTGAAGTTACCAGCTGCATTTAAGTCATCAAATGCGGCCAAAACCGTATTCATTTGCAATAGTGATAGAATCCCTTCTTGCATCCGCGCGCCACCAGAAGCGATCACTAAAACTAACGGCAGCCGCTGCGTTTGTGCAGCACTAATAGCCTGCCGTAAACGAGCGCCTACGATCGTATTCAATGTCCCCATCATAAAATGGCTATCCATTACGCCAAGCATAAAGGACTGTCCATTTAACGTCGCTACCCCGGCGTTAAACGCCTCAGTGGCCCCAGTTTGTTGTTGTGCCTGCGCTAATTTAGCTTGGTAACCAGGAAAAGCAAACGGTGGTGCTGCGGTGATCTCTGGCAACGATTGAAAGCTCTCACTTAACTGTTGAATGCGTTGACTGGCCGTTAAACGTAAATAATAACCACAGTGCGGACAGATCTGCAGCTTACCCCATTCTAGCTGATGCACATTGCGCTGGCAGTGCGGACACTGCCGCCAGATTCCGGTTACTGGTAAATGACTCATTGGGCGTCACCTGCTAAATGCGCCAGAAAATGGATATCAACTAAATTAGCTTGATAACTTGGTAGCGCCATAATTTGCGTTAAGGTTGGCAGATTAGTGCCAATGCCTTCAACCTGCACATGCTGCAAACAACGTTGCATTTTTTCAATTGCCTTTTGCCGCGTTGGTTGCTTGACCAATAGTTTAGCCACTAACGCGTCATAGTAAGGCAGAATTTGGTCACCAGTGCGATACCCTGTATCCACGCGCGCGCCAGTGAATAGATTGAACGTCGTCAACTGGCCGGTTGCTAATAGCGTGCCTTGTGCCTGGGCGTTTAAGCGCACCTCAATGGCGTGGCCCTTAAAAGTCTTGCTGCCCGGCTTAATGATCTGACCAGCAGCGACTTCGATCTGCGTCACCACCAGATCCATGCCTGTGGTTAATTCAGTCACTGCATGCTCGACCTGCAATCGCGTATTCATTTCTAGAAAATAAAAATGGTGATCAGCAAACAAAAATTCCAAGGTGCCTAAACCAACGTAATCTAAGCCCGCCATGAGTTGCTGCGCCAGCTGGTACAACTTAGTCCGTTCAGCAGCCGTCAAAATAGCCGCTGGACTTTCCTCAACTACCTTTTGGTGCTGCCGCTGTAAGCTGCATTCACGATCACCTAATAACTGTAAGTGCCCTGCGTGATCCTGCAACACCTGGACCTCAATATGCCGTGCCCGGGTTAGATATTTTTCTAAATAAACCGCATCGTTCAGGAAAGCCTGCCGTGCTTCTTCCTGGATCAAATGGTATTGATGGCGTAATTCATGCTCCGAAGCCAGCACGCGCATCCCTTTACCACCGCCACCAAAACTGGCTTTCAGCATAACGGGGTAACCTAAACTAGCGGCCGTCTGCCGTAAAGCTGCTTCATCTTTAAGCTCGCTACCACCTGGAATCACCGGTACACCTTGCTTTTTGGCATAAGTTTTAGCGGCTGCTTTGTCAGCTAATAGTGCAATAGTCGCCGGTTGCGGACCAATAAACGTCAAGCCACACTCAGCACACATTTGAGCAAATACCGCGTCTTCAGCTAAAAAACCATAGCCAGGATGGACTGCATCGGCGCCACTCAACAGCGCCGCCATTAAAATACCTTCGCGATTTAAATAGCTGGACTGCGCTGTATCAGGTCCAACACAATAAGTCTCATCAGCTTGTTGCACAAATAAGCTGTTTTGCTCGATCTGAGCATAAACCGCGACTGTGGCAATTTTCAATTGATGGCAAGCCTGAATGATCCGCAGCGCAACTTCGCCGCGATTAGCAATCAAAATTTTCTTGAACATTAGTCGGCCTCAGAAATCTCAAATAATGGCATAGCAAACTCGACACCTTGGCCGTCGCTAACGGTGATCGCGGTTACCGTACCATCGATTGGACTTTTAATATCGTTAAATAACTTCATACTTTCGATCTGCGCCAAAGTATCTTCTGTCGTTACTTTTTGACCCACTTTGACGAAGGGCTGTTTCGTATCATCCAACAAATGAACGATTCCTACCATTGGGCTGTTAACCGTTTTTGCGCTGGACTGTTCTGGCGTCGGTGCCGTTGAATTTTGCGATACTGCCGCCCGCTTAACGTGTAAATACAAGTCAGCATCTTTCAGTTCGATCTCTGCAAATTCACTTTTAGCTAATACCGCTAACAAATCAGTGACTTGTTTTGTGTCCATCCCCAAATCCTCCTACTTCATAATTAAGGTTAGTTGATTAGTCTAAAGTCTGATCAGCAGGCAGCCATAGGCCAAGCCGCCACCAAAGCCGGCTAACACCGCTAATTTACCCGCTGCT
The DNA here is from genome assembly GCF_003946385.1 of Loigolactobacillus zhaoyuanensis. GTDB lineage: Bacteria > Bacillota > Bacilli > Lactobacillales > Lactobacillaceae > Loigolactobacillus > Loigolactobacillus zhaoyuanensis. The sequence goes on along the minus strand of NZ_RHOE01000064.1, from coordinate 9,162 downwards.
TGCGGTTGTACTTCTGCTAACGCCATCGGCACACCAGCAGATGATGTATTGCCGTACCGTTGAACATTGGTCGGAAACTTACTTAGTGGCTGTTTTAAAGTAGCAGCGATTTTTTCAATGATCCGTAAATTAGCTTGGTGACAAATAAAGAGATCCACATCGTCAACGGTTAACTGATTGGCCGCCAGTAAAGCTTCGATCTGCAAAGGGACAGTCTTGGTAGCAAATTCAAATACCGCCCGACCTTGCATAGTAAATGGCGCAATCGACGGCTTACTTTGTGCTTGAACTGTAGTCAAAGGCGCCACTGCCCCGCTCATGATTGCTTCGTGCCGGCTACCATCCGTTTTCAACTGACTATCAATAAAACTCTCAGCTTGGGCATCTTCAGTTCGTGATAACAAAGCGCCCCCAGCACCATCGCCAAAGAATACTGCCGTTGTCCGATCTTGCCAATCAAGCATTTTACTATTAGTCTCCGCGCTGATCACTAAAGCATGCTGAAACTTGCCTTGGCGCAAAAATTTCTCTGCCGTATCGGCGGCAAAAATAAAACCGGCACATGCAGCACTAATATCAAAAGCAACTGCGTTAGTTGCGCCGATCTGCTCCTGGACCAAGCATGCAGTTGCTGGGGTCAAATAATCAGGTGTAATTGTAGAGACAATAATTAAATCAATTGCACTAGCGTCTAGTCCACTTTTAGTTAGCAACTCAGCGGCAACATGACTGGCTAGCGCCGAAGTATTTTCATTAATTGCGATATGTCGTGTTTTGATTCCGGTGTGACTTTGGATCCACTCATCACTGGTGGGCATCAATTGACTTAATTCATCGTTGGTCACCACACGCTCGGGTACATATTTCGCACTGGCTGTGATGGTCACGTAATTAGACATCAGGAAACCCCTTTTCATTTTAAAATGCACTAACGCTATCGATCAGCTCAGCACAATTAACACTACCATTGAGCAGCATTAATGCCAAACAGACTAATTATAATAAGTCAGCGTCATATAAACAAGCAATATGACATAACTTGAATCTTTATTAAGAAGTTTTTGGAACTTAGACTACGGCTCAAACTCATTTGCTCAAACCGTTTGTAACTAATTAATACCAATCAGCTTTTGCGACACGCGCTAATTTGAATTGTCATTATAACACATTCGCCGACCTAACAAAAAAGCCGCTGACTAAGTTCATATCGTCAGCGACCTGCATTAATTTTCTTCGTTACGCGTAACACTGTGCCAATAGCCATAACTAAAGTAAACGATCAGCCCAATGATCAACCAAATTATAAAGGCCACCCAAGTAAATAGCCGTAATTGCGACATCAAAACAAGACAAAAAATAAAGGATAGCCACGGTATATACGGATACAGAGGGACTTTAAACGATTTAGGCGCGTTGCCTAATACTTTGTCTTTACGTAGGAAAACGACCCCGACTGAAACCAGCGCAAAAGCAAATAGCGTCCCGATATTAACCAGTTCGGCAATACGATCCAGCGGAATAATGGCAGCAAAAATTGCGGCGATCAAGCCAAAGATCCAAGTATTCAAAATCGGCACGTGGGTTTTTGGATTGAGTTTCATCAAAGCTTTTGGTAATAAGCCATCACGACTGATTGCGAAGAGTAACCGTGTGCCGCCATAAGACATGACCAATAAAACAGTGGTCATGCCAAGAACAGCACCAACCGACACAATACCGGCGACCCAATTTTGGTTCATTAACCCTAGCGCAAAAGCAACTGGATCATCAACATTTAATTTCGTATAATGAACTACCCCAGTTAACACCGTCGACAGTATCGTATACAACAGTGTCGTGATCACCAATGACGTAATGATTCCGATCGGCATATCACGCTGCGGATTTTTAACTTCTTCCGAGGCGGTCGACACCGCATCAAACCCGATATAGGCATAAAAGGCTACTGACGCGCCAGTGAGCACACCATGGAACCCAAACGGTAAAAAGGGATGCCAGTTGCTTGGCTTAATGTAAAAGGCGCCCACAACAACGAACAAAACGATCACACCAATTTTGATCAGCACCATAATATTGTTGACCCGCGTAGACTCGGAAACCCCACCAGTCAGCAATAAGGCAATTAATAAAACAACAATGAAGGCCGGTAAATTGAACACGGCGCCCGGCACACTTGAAGTTCCAGCAGCTGCCGTCAGTGCCACCGGCAATTTAAGGCCGAAACCAGCCAAGATATTTTGAAAATAGGCTGACCAACTCACTGCCACCGATGACACGGCAAATAGGTATTCTGAAATCAAGGCCCAGCCTAAGATCCAAGCCAAAAACTCACCAAAAACACTGTAAATATACGTATAAGCGCTCCCAGCTAGCGGAATAGTTGAAGAAAATTCCGAGTAGCACAACGCAGCCAAGGAACAAACAACTGCGGCCAATAAAAAGGAAAACATCACCCCAGGTCCAGTGTATTGTGCTGCTAAAATACCAGGCAAGATAAAGATCCCCGAACCGACGATCGCACCTACGCCCATCATGCTTAGACTAAACGCGGAAAGATTTTTTTCTAGTCCTTGTTGCGAGTCCGCTATGGCATTGAGGTCGATATGTTTGCGGACAAATAAATTCTTTAACGTAAATTTCATTATCTATTTCCTCCTGTCACTACGAATAAAACTGATCCAACCACGTTTTAGCGCAACCACACCCGCTGTGCTGGCCACATTGACCAATTACGTGCTGCCATCAATTTAATTGTTTAGCCATTTAATTTTAATGCATCTCTTATTAGCTGTCAATTTAATTAAAATTCAATGATGTAAATTGTACAAAAAAGGCTGCCCCTAAATATCTAGGGACAGCCTTTCGCTATTTTTCAATTCGTTATCGCCAGAACCTACTCGCTTAAATAAATTGAACTAGTTGCATCAAAATTGGTACCACAATGACAAAGAGAACCGTGCTGGTAGTGACAACATTGGTAGCGTATTCGACGTCACCATGTGATTGCCCCGCCAAAATTGGTAAGACCGCTAACCCTGGTGCCGCTGACTGAATGATCAATGTACTTGATTCCAAGCTAGGCACTTGCGCACCAAAACTCTTACCTAGAACTAAGAATAAAATCATCAAAGCTGGCGCAATAATGAAACGACCAGCTAATGCCCAAATCGTGTCACTATCAAAGTGGATCGAAGCTAAGCCAGCATCGGCCAAAACGATCCCAATATAGATCAATGACATCGGCGTCACAATTCCACCAACCATGGACAACGTATTATTGATCCACGTTGGTACGGGGATCGCTAATAACAAGAAGACTAACGCCACTAGGAAACCGATCAATGGTGCTGGTAATAATTTACGCCAGTTGAAAGGTTCCTTATGACTTTTGTCCTTCGTCGGATCATCGTTGGAGATGAAGAAGACCCCAACTGCCCAAGTAGAAACAGTATTCATCACATAATAAATCAGGAAATACGGCATACTTTTCTCACCAAATAACGCTAAATTTAGCGGTAACCCAATGAAAATCGTATTGGCGTTAACAAACATATTAATAAAAGTCCCACGCCGGCCTGGCCGGATCCGTAAAATTTTGGTTAACAGCCAAGCAACAATGTAGCCTAAAGTAAAGCTACCAAAAGCATATAATAACCCGCCAGATAGGCTAACTAATTTATCACGGGTCAAGTATTTCAACACCGAGAAAAAGATCGAAGCTGGCAAGGCAATATTCATGATCAAAAAGGAAATACTAGTTTTAAATTTTTCATCAAATTTATTCTTTTTGCGTAAATAAAAACCTAACGCGATCACAAGAATAATTTCGACAACACTTTCGACTGACGTCATAAATGCAGTCATTTTTACACCCCACTATTTATATTCTGGTGCCCATTTTAAGTCAGTTACGGCTGCAGGCACATCAGTAATTGGTTCACGATTTAATTTCTGATCAACTGCACTTTGCGCAACGGCTTCGGCCACTGTTTGTGAAAAAGCAGCTAACTTCGAAACGGGTGGTAAAACTGCAGCACCTGGCTGGCTGGCATCAACTATGCCACCCAACGAATGCGCAGCGGCAGAAATCATTGTGTCATTTAAGCGTGTGGCTGTCGCTGCCAACGTGCCTAAACCAAGGCCTGGATAAACTAACGCGTTATTAGCTTGCCCAATTTGATAAGTCACACCATTATAAGTGACATCAGTCGCTGGAATCCCAGTAGCAACCAAAGCCTGACCATTTGTCCATTCAATTAGATCAGCGGCTTTCGCTTCGGCTAATTTAGTTGGGTTGGATAATGGGAAGATAATTGGCCGCGCTGTGTGGGCCGCCATTTCCTTGATCGTTGCTTCTGTAAATGAGCCTGGCTGCGTTGACGTCCCAACTAAAATCGTTGGCTGAACTGCTTTGACGACCGCAAGTAAATTAGTTAATTCAGCTGCGTTGGCGAATTCAGCACGATCGCGGGCGAACACTTTTTGTTCAGGTGTCAAAGTTGGATCATCACTGAACAACAACCCTTGCTTATCAACCAAATAGAAATGCTTTCGCGCTTCATCCGCAGATAATCCTTGCTCAACCATTTCAGCAAAAATTCGTTGCGTGATCCCAGCACCAGCAGTGCCAGCGCCAAATGATAGATAAACTTGATCAGTGAACTTTTGCTTAGAAATTTGCAAAGCGCCTAAAATACCGGCTAAAACAATGATGCCGGTGCCCTGAATATCGTCATTAAAGGTGGTAATTTTATCTTGATAGCGATTCAAAATGTTGGCAGCGTTGCTTCGACCAAAATCTTCCCAGTGAAGATAAAGTTCAGGAAACAAATCTTCGGCAGCCGTGACAAATTGATCAACAAATTCATCATAACGTTGACCACGAACCCGTTCATGCCGGTTACCTAAATACAAAGGATCATCTAACAAGGCTTGATTATTGGTGCCGGCATCCAAAACAACGGGTAAAACAGTGCTTGGATCGATCCCAGCCGCTGCCGTATACACCATTAATTTACCAACGGCAATATCAACACCATTTGTGCCCCAATCACCGATACCGAGAATACCTTCTGCGTCAGTGACGACGATCAGCTTGATATCACGGCCAGCTGCTGCATTACGCAATGTTGCTTTGATCGTTGCGTCGGGTTGGTCGATCGATAAAAACGCAGCGCCTTGTGGTTGGATAAATAAGCCACTGTAATTTTCAATAGTATCAGCAATTGTTGGATCATAAACGATCGGCATAAATTCAACAACGTGCTGGCTAAATAATTTATAGAACAAAACTCGGTTAGTATTGAAAATTTCCATCAAGAACAAACGCTTCTCTAGATCAGAAGGTTTCGTTTGATATTGAGCGTAAGTTTGTTCAGTTTGTTGATCTAAAGTCTGTACCTGCGGTGGTACTAAGCCTGTTAAACCTAACTCTTGTCGTTCAGCTTGGGTGAAGGCCGTTCCTTTGTTTAAAAACGGATTATTTAAAAGATTTTGTGGTTCAGTCATCAATAATCACTCCTCTATTCCATATTAAGTGGAATTTTTTTGTGTCAAAGTTTTGATATCACGGCCGCGATCCATTCGGATGAATACAGCAGTCCTTATCAAAAACTGGCTTTAAGTTATAAAACTTAATCAATGACTGTAGTCTACACGCCGACAAAACTTATAGTCAAATTGATGGGTTGTGATAAAATAACTTTATATGACACGACTATTTGGAGGTTATTATGAATTTTCGCGATTTAACTTATTTTGACGCTTTAGCAAGGTTAAAGAACTATACGGCGGTGGCGCGGCAATTCAAGGTTACCCAACCTACGATCACTTACGCAATCAAACGCCTAGAGACGGAATTAGCCGCCACTCTATTTGTTCGTGATCGCTCCCATCGCCAAGTTGAATTAACGGCTAATGGCCGCCAACTAGAAGCCCATGTCGCCATCATTTTACACGAACTACAATTGGCCCAAACTGAATTGGCTGCTAACACACAACAAAAAGTTAAATTTGGCTTACCACCAATTATTGGCGCTTACTACTTTCCAAAATTAGCCCAACGCTTAGCCCGGCATGGCCTGATCAGTCATTTAAATACGACTGAAGCTGGTTCCAATACCCTATTGGATCAACTACGGACCGGTAAATTAGATTTAGCATTATTGGGCTCGACGTCGCCGCTAACTGATCAATTGATCAACGCCGAAATTCTGACTCAGCAATCATTTAAAATTATTGTTAGCCCTGATCATCCCTTAGCCAACGCCAAAAAAGTTAGCTTTGCCCAGCTGATCGACGAAAAGTTTGTCACCTTAAAAGAAGGTTTCGTGCACCCTGCTGCCTTACGCCAGTTAACCCAGTCTGCTGGGTTCGCACCTAATGTGGTCTACACCACGCCAGATATTAGTGTACTTAAAAGCATGGTTGCTGAAAACATTGGCATCGGCTTTCTCACCGCTTTAGCTATTTCACCAGCCGATAATGTCGTCGCATTAGCGCTGGCCGACACGCAGCAACCTAAATTCCTTATCTCGCTGGCCCACCGTAAAAATCATTTACTTTCAGCACTGCAACAGGAACTATTGACACAATTAAAACAACCAATAAACTAAAAAAACTACGCCAAATTGGCGTAGTTTTTACTTGCTTAATTTGCAGTATAGTTTTCAATACCTTTATAAACTAGCTGTGCGACTCGCTGCTGGTACGTACTCGAACTGATATATTGATAATCGGTATAATCATTAATATAGCCCATTTCCAGTAGAACTGCTGGCATTGTACTATCACGAGTAACTTGGAAATTACCGTATTCAATGCCCCGATTATCTAAGGTCAACGAATTCAGTGATTGTGATAATGTTTTGGCAAAAGTCTTGCTAGCTTTGTGATAATAGTAAGTAGTGAAGCCAGAAGCGGTGTCGGCTTCCGGTGACGAATCAAAGTGGAAGCTGATAAACAAACTAGCGCCGCGCTTATTCGCCAACTTAGGCCGGGCCGCTAATGCCACCGTTGTATCACTACTACGTGTCATGATGACGCGGGCATGACTAGCTTTTAATTGCTGCTGTAGGGCCAACGCCATTTGCAATGTGTATTTCTTTTCATAAGCGCCATTATTCGCTAAGGCGCCTGAATCAACGCCACCATGTCCAGCATCAATAACAATCGTTTGCTCAGCTAGTCGATTAGTTGCGGTTGTCTCATTGTAGTCACTATTTAGTAACCAACTAGGCAGCCAACCAATTTTACCTGCATAACTCACCTTGTCCCAACCGTTTTTTTGCGCTAAGTAACCGACTTGGGCCCCTTTTTTGACCGTTGTCACCGCTTTGCTGGAATTTGGTGCTTGACGCATAATTAATGCCGGCGCCGACACAGTGATCGTTTTAGTGCTTTTCGGCTGTGTAATGTGTTGAATAACTAACCAAATTGCGCCGCAGACCGCGATCAAGATCAATATTTGTAATATTCGTAAGGTCATTAATTGTTTTTTTCGTCGTTGCACTCGCTTCAAACCAGTCACCTTTTCATCATCTAATTTAATTCGTAACATTTATTTTACCTATTCTAGCTAAAAATAACCTTAAAATTTTAATTAAGGTGTAGATTACGCATCAATTAGTCATGCTGAGCAACTATTTACGTATTTGGAAACTTAACTTGAGCTTTTAAAGCTGGACTGTATTTAACCATGAAAAAAGCACCTCATAATTGTTAGACTCATTTGTCTAACAATTATGAGGTGCTTCATTAAACACTGCTCGTATTCTATTGCACAAAAATAGCCGTCACCTATAAGCGTAACGACTTTCCCGCCCGCAGCTTTATTTGATTTTTTGAACATACTTTACTTTTAGCTATTTAAAATAAAACAAAAAGCCGATAATCAATATTCATTGATTTATCAGCCTTTACAGGGGTTAAATGAATGATATAAAACCACCCAAAACCCAATTATGGAGGCGGCGGGAGTCGAACCCGCGTCCAAGCATATCGCCACTAAGATATCTACGCTCATAGTTATCTTATTTAGAAGTTCGCCTAATCCAAACGCCAGACAGCACGGCAACCAGAACTAGACTATCCTGATGATCTCTTGTAAAAACTGCAGGTGGAAGTTTTTACCGTAACCCACTTAATTTGAGACCCGTATCCAGCACATGGGTGATGCTAGGCGGATCTACGCAGCTACTGTTTAGGCAGCTAAAGCGTAAGAGTTGTTATTGTTTTTAGCAGTTATATTAACTGTGAACGTTTTAACGTAGACGTAACCTACGAAGCGCAATCTTAGCTCGAACTACACCCGTCGAATCCTAAACGTCCCCATATATTACTCTGTATAGTATAACATCGATTTGGTTTAGCGCCAAGTGGTTAGCTTAGAATACTTCGCCAGTAAAGGGCTTTTCAGGTAACTGCATAAAATTAAGCACACTTAATTCAGCAAGTTGGTGGCAATAATAGTGTAACCCTTGGGCAATCATTAAGTTAACGCTTTGATGTTGCTGATAATACACCACCACGGGAATTTGATTAGCCACAGCGTAGCCAATTTCAAACATCGTTCCCGGATCGCTGTAGCCTGCTTCATAATCATAAACAGCGACCACCACGTCCGCATTGGTTAAGCCTGCCAAATCTTCATGATAAGCCAAGTCCCGCCATTGTGGTGTGCCAAATTCTAAGCCAGCGGCGTTCGTATCGTTCATCGGCACAAATACATTGTCGATACTGGTATTCTCTATCAGCGCTTTTTCGACCTGCTGTAGTCGTTGAATTTGTTCATCATTAAAAAAAGGTGCTGCAAGATAAATATTAGCTGCCACGGTAAATTACCCCTAACTGAAATGAATTAGTGTTATTAGTATACGTGAGACGCGAACAAAGTTCAATCATAAAAGTAATTCATTCGGCTTAGTTTATTTGTTCTTGGCTTTTAAACTATTGCAAAAAAAATCAGGCTAAACCTGTGCTCGGTTTAGCCTGATTTAAATTTTAATTTAAGCGACTAAAGGTTGAAAGTTAATATTTCCACTTAAGCCCTGATCTGTTAGGGCTTTTTTGCTACAAAAATAGACATGAAACCATCCACATCTGTATACTTAAAGCGTCTAAACAAAAACCATACAGAGGAGTTTCATGCCTATGTCTACTATA
>NZ_RHOE01000063.1 GCF_003946385.1 Loigolactobacillus zhaoyuanensis | reverse complement strand
TCCAAGGAATCCAAGACGCGCTTAACCACCGGCCACGTCGGAGCTTGAACTACAACTGCGCCAGTGAACTATTCATTGATTTAGATGATTAACTATACCAATTTATAAGAATAGGTCGATACTGTTGCACTTGATTTGACAATTTGGGGGCTTTTTTTAGGTTAGACTTGGCTAAAAGTTGGTGGTCAACTATAATATGATAGCGCATAATAAAGCGATAAAAACGATGAGAAGAGTGAAGACGTGTTACAAGCAAGAAAAACAGCAATTTCGTGGACGCAAGCGCAGTGGCAAGATTTTGAAAATCGTGGGCTGCAATTAGAGCATTATGCAGCTTTTGAAAGTGCTGATCAACAGGTTGCTTGGTATGGCTTTGGTGCGTTAGCCACTTTTACGCCAACTAGTGCAACAACTGCATTTCAAGAAGTAGCTACTTGGCTGGCTGGTTTGCAACAAGAACTGGCGACCACGGCGCTGCGCCAGGATTTAGCTATTTTAGGTGGCTTTGCTTTTACGACATTTAGTCAGCAACACAATGCGTGGGGCGATTTGGCTAATGGTTATTTTATTTTGCCACGTTTTTTGGTTAAGCGTACGTCTACGGAAACTGCGCTGATCGAGCTGACCCGAAATGATTTTGCAAGTGATGACAGTCTGGTTGACTTTGAAAACTTTTTGCCAATGGTGGCAGCGGTTCAAGCGACTAATGGGCATTTAAATAGTACCGAGCAAGCTGCAGCCTGGCAGCAGGCCGTGCAGCAAGTTGTGCAACGATTACAAACCGATCCACACTTGCAAAAAGTAGTGCTGGCCCGAACGTTGCAAGTGACGAACACGCAGCCATTCAGTAACGCACGCTTATTACGAGCGTTGCGTCAAACGCAGACGGCCGTCTATCATTTAGTTTTAAAAGTGGCCGATCAACTGTTTATTAGTGCGACGCCGGAGCGGTTGGTAGCAGTCACCGGTAAGCGACTAGCAACAGCGGCCGTCGCTGGTACGGCTGCGCGGGCAGCTGATTTGCAGGTAGATACGACCTTAGGTGCAGCGTTGTTGCATGATCAGAAGAATCGCGTGGAACAACAAATCGTCGTTCAAGCAATCCAGCGCCGTTTACAGCCCTTGGTTACTAATTTAGTGATTCCAGCACAGCCACAATTATTAAAAAGCCAGCAGGTGCAGCATCTATATACACCGATCACGGCGCAGTTACGACCAACCGTTGATTTATTTAAAGTGGTTGCAGCGCTGCACCCCACGCCTGCGCTAGGTGGGCAGCCGTCCGTCAGTGCGTTACCGCTGATTCGGCAGTTAGAGTCGGAATACCGCGGCTTGTTCGGTGCGCCATTTGGATACGTAACTTTTGCTGGGGACGGTGAATTTGCGGTGGCGATTCGCTCAATGCTAGTGCAACAACGGCAGGCATTGTTATTTGCTGGCGCCGGCATCGTCGCAGCATCACAGCCAGCAGCAGAAGTTCGCGAAACAGCGTTGAAATTTCAGCCCATGTTGCAACTATTACAGCAACAGGTAGGAGATATTAGTAATGAAAAATGAAACCCTAACGTTAAATACACACCGTTTAATTAGTGGCTTGGTGGCCCAGGGTGTGCATGATTTTATAGTATCACCGGGCTCACGCTCAACGCCGGTCGCCTTATTGTTGGCAGAGCGCGTGCGGCAGCAATCAAGTTTACGACTTTATGTGGATGTGGACGAACGTTCGGCCGCTTTTTTTGCATTAGGCATTGCTAAAACACGCCAAGCGCCAGTAGCGTTACTTTGTACTTCGGGAACGGCGGCCGCGGAATATTTACCGGCGTTGGCGGAAGCTCATTTGACTCACGTCCCGTTGGTTGTTTTAACCACGGATCGACCGCTGGAACTAACTAATATTGGTGCACCGCAAGCTATTGAGCAGACGGATCTATATGGTAAACAAGTCAAGCAATCACAGCGTATAGATTTACAAGTAGCTGGTAATGAAAATGCCGACTTTATCGCTTTTCAAAGTCAACGTAGTGTATTAACAGCGCTGGATAACCCCAGTGGCCCAGTACAGCTGAATTTACCGCTGCGTAAGCCGCTACTGCCAGATTTAGACATAACGCCGCCGGCTATTAAGCAACTAGCAGTGGCGCCTGTTACAGCCGTACTAGCACCCGATACTTTGACTGAATTAGTGGGCCAACTACAAGTAAAAAAGGTGTTGTTACTGGCGGGACCAGAAGAAACGCCTACTTACCGTGCTGGCTTATTGGCGTTGAGTAAAAAATGTCATTGGCCAATTTTGGCCGATAACTTGGCTAATTTGCGGGGACGCGGCACTGTTATTACTGATTATGATTTGTTGTTTCAAGCACAGACACGATTACCAGCGGCACTACAGCCAGAAGTGATTTTGCGTTTTGGCGGGACACCTGTATCGGCACCGTTGATGCAGTGGCTTGGTCAACAAACGGTCCCCGTTTATTTAGTTGGAGCACAGCGGCAATTAGCCGATTATAGTCGCGCGACTACTCATGTATTGGCTGTAGATGAACAATCGTTCTTAACCGCACTGACGACGGCGCTACCGGCGCAAAATACTGGTTATTTTGATGATTGGCAGCAAATTAGTCAACGATTACAGGCACAATTAAATGTGCCGGCGACCTTAAACGAAGTAACGACGGTACAAACTTTAGATCGTGCACTACCAGTTGCTAGCCGGTTGTTTATCAGTAATAGTATGCCGATTCGCGACGTAGAGGATTTTTATCAGGGACAACAAGTGCGCGAACTTTATTGTAATCGTGGTGCTAATGGAATCGATGGCGTTGTTTCTACTGCAGCTGGGATGGCGACGTTAGGTGGGGCAAACTATTTGTTGATCGGTGATCTAGCCTTATTTCATGATATGAATGGTTTGATGATGGTGCGTCGTTATCAATTGCCGTTAACGGTAGTCGTTATCAATAATAATGGCGGCGGAATTTTTTCTTTCTTACCACAGGCCAGTGCCGCTGATTATTTTGAAGATTTATTTGGTACGCCACAAGCGCTGGATTTGGCTAAAGTCGCTGCATTGTATGAACGTTCTTACCAAAAAGTAACGACGATAACTGAATTTGAACAGGCTTTAGCAGCCGATGCGCAATTGATCGAAGTCGTTTCGCAACGCACGACTAATTTGCAATTACATCGCCAGTTGATCCGAACCGTGCAAGAAAGCTTGGCCAATCATGATTAAGCGGGAAATCCTGATTCGCGGACAAGTTTATCGTTTAACGACGTGGGGCCAACCGCAGGCGCACGCTTGGTTATTTTTGCACGGTTTTATGGGTAGCAGTGCTGATTTTGCGCCATTTGCGACTAAATTGTCAGGTTACCGCATCAGTTTAGATCTATTAGGCTTCGGCCCGCAAGCAGCTACAGTGCCGGCTACGCGTTTGGCAATGACCCCGCAAATTCAGGATTTAGCGGCCTTGTTAGCCGAATTAGGGGTGACTCAAGTCAATTTAGTTGGTTATTCGATGGGTGGCCGGTTAGCATTGGGCTTTACGCTGGCGCAACCGCAACTAGTCGGCCATTTATTCTTAGAAAGTAGTACCGCTGGTTTAGCCGATGACTTACAGCGCCGACAACGGCAGCAACATGATCAACAATTAGCACAAACGATTTTACATAATGGTTTAACTGCTTTTGTTGACTATTGGACGCAGCTACCGTTATTTGCGAGCCAGCGCCGATTACCCGCTGCGCAACAACAGCGAATGCGCCGACAACGACTGCAACAAAACCCACAGAATTTAGCTTCTTCCTTGTTACAAATGGGTACCGGAAGCCAACCTAATTTTTGGCCTTGTTTAGCGCAGGTCGGTGTGGCGGTGACTTTAATTGTTGGTGCGCAGGATCAAAAATTCAGCCAACTGGGACAACAGCTGCAGGCACGATTATCACGATCCAGCTTAGTGACGATAGCGAGTGCCGGTCACAACACTCATTTTGAAGCGCCAGACCAATTTTTGACTGCTTTGATTGGAGGTTAATGATGCAAATTACCAAGCTTCATTTACAAAAAATTGCGCTACCTTTGCAGACACCATTTATAACAACACATGGCGTCACCAAGGTACGCACCACAACATTGGTCACTGTTTATTTAGCGGACGGTAGTAGTGGGGTTGGCGAGCTAACGGCCTTCACTGATAGCAAGTATCTCCCAGAAACACAGGCCAGTGCGTGGACGGTATTACAAGAAGAAATCGTGCCGCTTTTACATCGATTTAATTTTACGCAGCCTACCGAGTTAGCTAGTTATTTGCAACGAAATATACGTGGTAACCAGTTGGCACGCGCAGCAGTCGAAACGGCGACTTGGGCGGCGTTTGCGCAGTTACAACAACAACCACTAGCCAAATTAATTGGTGGTAGCATCTGGCCAGTTCCAGTTGGCATTAGTTTAGGTCATTTTAAATCAACAGAGGAATTATTGGCACAAGTTGCTGAAAGTGTTGCTAGTGGGTATCAGCGAATTAAGCTGAAATTAACTGGGGTCGCCGATGTGGCGCAAGTTCAGGCAGTCCGGGCAGTTTATCCTAAATTAATGTTGCTGGTAGATGCTAACTCAGCGTTTACCACTGCCGATTTATCGGCGCTACAACAATTGGATCAATTAGGTCTAGCTTTGATTGAACAGCCGCTAGCTGCCGATGATTTTGTCCAGCATGCTTGGTTACAACAGCAACTGAGTACGCCGATTTGTTTAGATGAAAATATTTTGTCGTTAGCCGATGTCCAAACGGCGGTCGCACTAAAGAGTTGTCGTGCGATCAATTTGAAAATAACTCGGGTTGGCGGATTAACCACGGCTTTGGCGATTGTTGATTATTGCCGGCAGCACCAAGTACAAGTATGGTCCGGGGGCATGCTGGCTAGCGGCATCAGTCGCGCTTTTGATCTTGCGTTAGCCAGTCGGGCTGAATTTACGTTACCAGGCGATATTTCGGCTAGCGAGCGTTACTTTAAGCAGGATGTGTTGCAGCAACCGTTAGTACTTGAGCAAGGGTGCTTGCAACTATCTGCGACGCCAGGACTTGGTGTCACAGTCGATCAAAAAGTAGTCCAGCAACAATTACAAGCAGAATGTTGGTTGAGCATATAAAAAAACCGAACGCTAAGGCGTTCGGTTTTTTAGCCATTTATGGCCATAATATAACGGTAGGCCGATTGCAGTTAGCCCTAGTCCAACTAGCGCTAAACCAAGTTGGGTGAATAAAGTTTCCAGTAAGATGAAAACACCACCAGCAAAAGCGATTAGAGGGACTACCGGGTAACCGGGCACTTTATATGGGCGGACCATTTCTGGTTCCCGTCGCCGTAAAATAAATACTGCGACAAAGATCATGGTGCTAAAAATCCAAATTACAAAGACTAACATATCGGTTAACAAATCAAAGCTGCCTAATAACATCATAATGATAGCGACAAATAATTCGAATAGGCCAGCAACGTAAGGAACTTTGGTACGCGGTGTCAAGCGCTGGAAGTATTTACTGAGGGGCAACTGATCTTCATATGCCAAGGCAAAGGGTACTCGCATCCCAGTAAGGGTAAAACCATTGATGGCACCATAAACCGAAATCAGAATACCAATCGTGACTAACTTACCACCTAGCATGCCGAAAATTTGCTGCGCTGCATCAGCCGCTGCATTTAGGTTACCTTGTAGGTCAGTTAATGGTAAAGTGCGTAAAAAGACGAAATTGATCACAACGTAGATCAGTGTGATCAAAGCTAAACCGAGTACGATCGCCAGTGGTAGATCACGCTGTGGCCGTTTTAATTCACCAGCAATACTGCCGACATTCAGCCAGCCATCATACGCAAACATTGTTGCAAGTAAGCCACTACCTAAAGCGGTCCAGAAACCTTGGTGTGGTGCAGCAGCCAGCGGCAATAACGAAAAGTGGACTGGCGCTGGCGCCAACAAACCGAAAATAACGATCAAAGCGATCGGAATCAATTTGAAAACTAGGGTCACGACTTGCACGGCGCCACCGACACGTGCACCAAGAAAATTGATCAAGGTGATGCTGGTTCCACACAGTATCGCCAGTGGAATCAACAAGCTAGGTGCTAGCTGAAATAGATTGATCAATTGAGTGCTAAAAATAATTGATAGTGCTGCGACATTGGCCGGAAAATAAATCAGCATTTGGACCCAACCTAACAGGAATGCCCAAGGTTTGCCATAGGTATATTCAATATATTTGATCGCGCCTCCGGTTTGCGGAATTGCAGTCGCTAGTTCAGCAACGGTTAAGCCAGCACAAATAGTTAGAATACCACCAAGTAGCCAAACAAATAAGGTTAAGTTAGCACTGCCTGCCTTGGTGGTGACACTGGCCACCTTGAAGAAGACACCACCACCGATCACGGTACCCATCACGGTTGCCAAAGCAGAGGCTAAACCCATTTCGCGCTTAAGTCCATTTTGCTCCATAGCACAAATTTCCTCTCTATAATAGAATAAGAGATGTAGAATAAGCGGATTATAGCATGGATTTCTGAAAATTTAGTTAGATTTGATGCACTAAATTGATAAGAAACTTCGGGTCTTTGCGTTTAAATTTTAATGAGCATGGCAATTTTGATTACAAAATGTCGCCAAATAAAAAACGCCAACCAAAACTATCTTGGTTAGCGCTGAATCATTGATTTTATTTTTTATCGACAGCGTGGCCGCCGAACTGATTACGTAGCGCTGCGACGACTTTACCAGTATAAGTATCATCTTCCAGTGAGCGGTAACGGTTCATTAGACTAGCAGCGATGACTGGAGTCGGAACTTGTAGACGAATGGCTTCTTCCAGCGTCCATTTTCCTTCGCCGGATGAATACATTTTACCTTGTAAATGTTCTAAGCCAGGATCAGCGGTGAAGGCTTGAGCCGCTAGTTCCATGAGCCAACTGCGAATAACTGAACCGTGATTCCACATATCGGCCACAGCAGCGTGATCGTATTTAAATTCACTATGGTCAAGCACATCGAAACCTTCAGCAATCGCCTGCATCATGCCATATTCGATTCCATTATGAATCATTTTTAAATAATGGCCACTACCGACAGCGCCGGTGTAGAGATAACCAGAAGGTGCCGCAATTGATTTAAAAATAGGTTCGATCGTGGTGAATAAGGCTTGATCGCCGCCGATCATAAAGTTACCATCATTGAGCGCGCCAGCCATACCGCCAGAAGTACCCACGTCAAAAAAGTGGATCCCTTGAGCGACCAATAATTCATTGTGAGCGATCGAATCGCGGTAAAATGAGTTGCCGCCATCAATAACAATGTCGCCGGCGGTTAATTTTTGACTTAGGTCAGTAATAACGCTTTGTGTGATCTTGCCGGCAGGAACCATTACCCAAATAATACGAGGGTGGGGTAATTGCGCAATTAATTCAGCAACGCTGGCTGCTGGTTGTGCACCAACTGCTGCCGCTTGTGCCCGTGTGTTTTCGTCAAGATCGTAAGCCACGACTTGATGGTCATGTGTTTGTAAATTAGTGACCAAATTCAACCCCATCTTACCTAAACCAATCATGCCTAATTCCATTTCTTAACGTCCTTCTTTCATCAGTTGTCGTTTGCAGTATACGAAAATTTTTTTCTTAAATCAAGTAGAATTTGATGAAAATATTTTTCCGGTCGTTTCGATTATGTTATACTGAATTTAATAAAAATTCGTGGTGTGGGGGCAAGCGGGATGAATGAAATTAATCAGCGAGTTCAACAGTTTACTGCTGAATTGTCCAGTGCCGAAAAAAAACTGGCGGCTTTTTTGCAGCAACCACAAAATTTACCAGAAAACCTGACGATCAGTAGCTTAGCTCAAGCCAGCAAAGTATCCACTGCAACAATTTCACGTTTTGCTAAAAGCTTAGGCTACGCCAATTTTGCTGCTTTACGAGTAGCTTTGATCAGTGAGGCGCAACAGCAGGGGTCACTATTTGAGGAAGTCGAAGCTACGGATGACGCCTTGACCGTGGCGCAAAAAGTCTTTGCAGCTAATCAGCATTCCTTAGCTAGTACACTAGCCTTATTGAACCAATCTGACTTGGAAAAAGCTGTTCAATTATTGACTACGGCGCGTAAAGTTAGTTTTTTTGGCTTAGGCGGGTCAAATATCGTTGCGGCCGATGCCTACCATAAATTTATGCGCACGCCGCTTGATGTGAGTTTTAATGCTGATTATCATTTACAGTTGATGCAGGCGGCTCGCTTGCAAGCAGTGGATTGTGCGGTCGTTATCTCGCATACAGGCCGCGATGAACAGCTGCTACAGCTAGTTCAACAGTTGCGGACTAATCATGTACCAATGATCGTGTTAACTAGTTTTGGTAAGTCAGCTTTAGCGCAGAAAAGTGCGGTGACTTTTATTTCACTGGCCGATGAATCTAAATATCGTTCGGAAGCCTTGGCGGCAATGCTGGCTCAAATCAGTATTATGGACACGTTATTTTTATTGGTCAGTTTAGCATTGCCGACTGCGACGCAAGCTACTTTTGAACAAATTCGCCAAGTGATCGGACAAACGCGACGTGGCTCGATAAATTGATTAACTGTGCGAAGCAAAAAAGGCTGGACATAATTTTATTTATGTCACAGCCTCATTTTTATTGGCACACTCTTTTTTAGCGTGGTTTATTGTTTTGTTGGATCAGATAGGTGCGGTGATCAGCTTCATCATAAATTTCAAAGGGGCGTTCATAGGCGGCTGTGATTTGTAGTTCATAGCCATATTGATCGAGAAACAATAATTGATGTGGAGTCAAGGCAGTAACGGTGCCAGCTAATGGGTGACTGTCAATGCTGATCGCTAGCTGTGGAGAAATCTGGAGTTGATGGTGTCTTGATTGTTTGATATCGTAGAAAAGCCAAGTTCCTGCATAGATCGTTGCTAGATTATTATTAACGGCTGCTTTAACCGGCCATTTTAATTTAGGTAACTGAATTTTTTGTAGCAAAGTTTGACTACGACCAATAATTCCTTTTAACATCAGGCCCTGCACCTTTCTCGTGACGGCGGCAACAATCAAGCTCCCAACCATGATTTTTCAGCTGCTTTCCGGCGGCAAAATAGGACTTGTATTCGTTCGGTTCTTATTAGCTTCATGATACCACGTTTAACGATATTATGACTGAAAACAAGTTTGAAATTATAAGTTAACTTAGATCAGATATCATTGTGGCTCAGTAGTAACTACAATCGATGTGTTGCTGTTAGATTTCGCCGGGATAACACAGGCTAAATAAACGCAGGATCATCGCTTTTTCAGGCTAACTAAGGTAAAATTAAGCCTAGAAAGCAATCCATGATCTAAGCTGTGGCTTGATGTTTTTACCCAGATCGTTATAGAGAGGAAAGGTAAAGTTATGTTAAAACTTGGTATTATTGGGACTAATTGGATCACAGAGCAGTTCGTTGAGGCAGCATTGGCGACCGGCAACTATCAATTGACCACTGTCTATTCGCGCAGTCAGGCAAAAGCGCAAACTTTTGCAGATAAGTTTCAAGTAACCGAAACGTTTACTGATTTAGATCGTTTTTTCGCGGCAGGTCAGTTTGAAGTTGTCTACATTGCTTCGCCAAATAGTTTGCATTTTGAACACGCTAAATTGGCGATCGCGGCGGATAAACATGTGATCGTTGAAAAGCCAGCCTTTTCCAATCCTAGTGAGATGGCTAATATTACGGCACTTTTATCGAACAAGCCTAACCTATTCTTATTTGAAGCGGCGCGTCATGCGCATGAGCCGAATTTTAAAGCAGTCCAGAAGGCGGTTGGTCAATTAGACCGATTACAAGGTGCTGTGCTAACCTATATGAAATATTCATCACGTTATGATCAAGTTTTGGCTGGCAAAGAACCAAATGTTTTCTCGCCACGCTTTTCCGGCGGCGCCTTGCAGGATCTAGGCGTATATGTTGTTTATGATGCAGTGGCATGGTTCGGTGTGCCAGAAGCAATGCATTATTATGCCAGCCTCTTGCCTACGGGTGTTGATGGTAAAGGAACCGCGATTTTACGTTATACTGACTTTGATGTCACTTTAATTATTGGCAAAAACGCAACTTCGAATTTACCATCAGAAATTTATGGCTTACACGAAACACTTGAATTAGGCGATAATGCGGCTGATCTACAAACGGTCAACTTACAGCGTGGGACGGAAACAAAATTGTTGAGTACACCGCCAGCAGCTAACCCAATGATCCATGAAGCAGAAGATTTCCACCGAATGATCACTGAAAACGATCGGACAGCGGCAACTGAAAATATGCAGTTAAGCCAGCAGGTCAATCAAGTACTATATGATTTACGCCGTTCAGCAGGAATCGTATTTGCTGCGGACATAGAGGAGCAGAAAAATAATGGTCAGTAAGATTTTTGAACCAGTGTGGCAGGAACTTGGCTTTGACGAACCAACCGCTATTCAAACAGCGGTGTACCAACCTTTAAAAGACGACGATTCTGTTCTTGGTTTGGCCCCAACAGGCTCAGGGAAAACCTTGGCTTTTGCCTTACCATTATTAGAAAAAATCGTTCCAGGTGATGGTTTACAGTTATTGATTTTAGCGCCGGCACAAGAATTAGCAATGCAAGAACGAACCGCTATTCAGCCGTTTGCCAAAGCAGCAGGAGTGAAAATTCAGGCCGTTGTTGGTGGTGCAAATGTTCGTCGTCAAATCGAACGCTTAAAGCAAAAGCCAGAAGTTATCGTCGCAACGCCTGGCCGGTTATTAGAATTGATCGATCAGCGTAAAGTTAAGATGCACACGTTACAAACCATCGTGGTCGATGAAGCTGACAAGTTGTTAACTGATGAAAGTCGCGAACGAACCCGTGATGTGGTCCGGCGTGCACCAGGTGAAACTCAATTAGCATTTTTTTCGGCAACTAAAATCCCGGTACTAGACGAATTACCTAAATGGTTCGCCGTACCGGTAACGCTGATCGATGTCCGCGCTGAAGACACCAGTGCTGGCGAAGTTCAACAAATTTTCTTAGACGCACCAATTCGGAAACGCGTAGATCTATTGCGGCGTTTAAGTCACATCGATGATTTTTATGGCTTAGTCTTTTTTGCCACATTAGCTGAGTTGGAAAAAGTGGCAAAAATTTTAAGTCATCAACATGTACCAGTGGCTATTTTGGATAGTGAATTGCGGCAAACAGAACGTGAACAGGCGTTAACGGCATTGCGTAAACGCCAAATCAAGTTATTGTTGACCACTGATGTTTCTGGTCGTGGTTTAGATATCGCTGCGTTGCCAGCAGTGGTTAATTATGATCTACCACCAGACTTGATCACTTATATTCATCGTGCTGGGCGAACGGGGCGGATGGGTCATGCTGGTTGGGTCATTACGTTAGGTAACGAGCGCCAATATCGTGATTTAAAGCAACTGGTTCGTAGCCGCTATCAAGTTGAGCGCGGTTATTTATATCAAGGAACTTTGTCCACGACTAAGCCCGAGCATGAGCAACACCAACCTAAGAAAAAATCGCCAGCACCGGCAGCTAAAAAAGAGGCTGTATTGGTGAAGGCGAAGAAGAAAAAACAGCGTCAACGTAATCGATTGAACAAGGGTAAGCGGAAAAAAGTAGACGAAGGCGATAATCATGATCGAGCATAATGTAGCCGAGGTCATGACGATCATGACCAGTAGTACTGAAGCACATCGTTTATTGGAAGCAGCGTTAACTGCTGCAAAAGCTGATGATTTTGCGTTAGCACGGCACAACATGCAGGCAGCTGATGTGGCACTAACTGAAGCTAATAATGCACAAACCACGCTGTTAACGCGCGAAGCCCGTGGTCAAACGGTACCAATGACGTTGCTGTTGATCCACGCACAAGATCATTTGATGAGTACGGTCACTTACCGCGATGCCGTAAGTGAGTTAGTCACGTTATACCAAAAAATCAATGGGCTTCTAGCACAAAAATTATCTGAATGATTTTAATTTTGATGTGGATAGCGTATACTAACAAGCAGCGAATGACATTGCTTATGGAGGTGACCGTAAATGAGAATTGAACAGTTACTAAACGTTCCGGCAGCATTTCTTTATCGTCAAATTATCGATGCGGAACTTTTTGAGATCCATGCCCATACAGGCCGCCAGTTAACTGCAGCACAACTGGAAGGCTTTACTTATCAGAAACAATTGGACGATGCGACGCGAGCACAGGTTACAATTACCAAAAATGTGCTCGATCGCAGTTATCATTATCAAACGGTCACTGCATATAATCGTTATGAAGTGAAATATGATATGCTACCAGTTGAAACCGATAAGAGCAAAATTGTTTATGAAGAAAGAATAATTGCTCGTGCGTGGTATCAGCGCTTACTCGACTTTTTCAGCGATACACTGCTTGGTGGTTTGCGGCGCCATAACTTTAAGAAAATGTTTTTACAAATAGAAAAGTCATATTAAAGCACAAAAAATCCGCTGATCAGCGGATTTTTTTGATTAAAGCTTGATTATTGGATGGTCACCGCGATGTTTACAAATCTTTTTAGATTCGTGAATATGCGTATGATTATATCCAGTAATATATAATATGAGTAAAATAAGCGTGAGCAAAGCTACCATAAATTCACTTCCCTTGTATATGGCGCTGTGGACAAAAATAACTATACTAGGATACCATAATGCGATCAATTGACAACCTTTGTGCACAAAGATGTCTGATCGAAGTATTTACAAGAACTTAAAACCATGGAATAATAGAGTGTACGGCCCCTTAGCTCAGCAGGATAGAGCAATCGCCTCCTAAGCGATAGGTCACCGGTTCGATTCCAGTAGGGGTCATAAGTAGGTATTTAAAAAGTAGCGACATGAAGTGAACCCCAAATATTGGACGAAACTTTAAGCGACTTTCTGGGTGGTAAGAACACGGTATTTAACCGGGCTCTTACCACCCAGTTTTGTTTTGATTCGTGTGACATTATAATATTGAATCCAGTTCGATACGGCTAAAGTTAAT
>NZ_RHOE01000062.1 GCF_003946385.1 Loigolactobacillus zhaoyuanensis | reverse complement strand
CTTAAAACAGTCTCAGAGGAATATATTTACTGGTTTAATCACCAAAGGATTTCCTTGAAAACAAAAGGTATGTCCCCGTGTGAATACCGAGAACATACCTTAGCAGCGTAGAAATATTTACTTTTGTCTAACTTTTGTGTTGCACTTCATGAAATACGCTGAATGGGAGCTTTTTTAGATCGTGATTTCGATTTGATTGCCTTCGGGATCCAGGATGACACTTTCATAATAGCCATCCCCCGTCGTTCGTGGTCCACTAGCCACCTGATAGTCTGCCGCCGCCAGCTTGGCCGTCAGCGCATCGACTGCTGCCGAATCACCGACACTAAACGCTAGATGCGTGTAACCTTGCATTAATTTATCCGGGTGTTCGTTAACATCGGGGCGCTGCATAATTTCCAAGCGCGCTTGATCCGCGAAGCTTAGAAAATAAGTTGCTAGATCTGTCCGCGGATTATGGTACTTAGTGCTCGCTTTAGCCGCAAAATAAGTTTCGTAAAAAGTACGCATTTTTTCTAGATCATCAACGTATACTGCTATATGCGAAATTTTCATTGAATCACGCCCCATTATTAATTTTTATTGTGCTCGCTATGAGTTAATCATCACAAGTGTAACCGATATCATAAAAGTTTACCAGCCGCACGCCTGATAGACCAATATATAATCATCTACACCAATATCCTGTTAAGCTTAGCTTGATCATGTGAATAATAAAACTATACCACTTAAAAATAATTACCTATATTAGTTGAATCCGCTTACTAAAGTCACTATAATCGAGGTTATATGAAAGGGAGGTTACACAATGGCATATCAATCAATTAATCCGTACTCGAATGAAGTTTTGAAATCATACCCTGACGCAACTGACGCTGAGCTTGATCAAGCGTTGGCTGCTGGCGATAAATTATATCATCAATGGCGTAATGATGCGGTTTCAACACGGGCACCTTATTTGAAGAAAGTTGCTGAACTGTTACGGGCGGAAAAACAAGAATTAGCAACAATTATGACCAAGGAAATGGGTAAATTGATCAGCGAGGCTGACGCTGAAGTTGATCTTTGTGCCGATATCGTTGATTACTACGCTGACAACGCTGCGGCGCTTTTAAAGCCAGT
This sequence comes from Loigolactobacillus zhaoyuanensis, assembly GCF_003946385.1. Lineage (GTDB taxonomy): Bacteria > Bacillota > Bacilli > Lactobacillales > Lactobacillaceae > Loigolactobacillus > Loigolactobacillus zhaoyuanensis. The sequence goes on along the minus strand of NZ_RHOE01000062.1, from coordinate 12,667 downwards.
TCCATTAAAGACTGACGCTGGCGCTGCTTACTATGCTAAGCAAGCGACTGGGGTTATTTTTGCAGTTGAACCATGGAATTTCCCACTGTATCAAATCGTGCGTGTCTTCGCGCCAAACTTTATGGTCGGTAATCCAATGATTCTCAAGCATGCTTCCAACACCCCTGGTTCAGCTGATGCGTTCGATAAATTAGTTCAAAAAGCTGGCGCACCAGCTGGTAGCTTCAAGAACTTATTCGTTAACTACGATCAAGTTGCTAAAGCGATCGCAGATCCACGGGTCAGCGGTGTTGCTTTAACTGGTTCCGAACGTGGCGGTAGCTCTGTTGCTAAAGAAGCCGGCGCTAATTTGAAGAAATCAACCATGGAGTTAGGTGGTAACGATGCCTTTATCGTGCTCAATGACGCTGATTTCGACCTTGTTAATCAGGTATCCACGCAAGCGCGGTTATTTAACGCGGGCCAAGTCTGCACCTCATCTAAACGCTTTATCGTTTTAGCTGAGCATTACGATGAATTCCTTGAAAACTTAAAAGTTGGTTTTGCAGCGGTCAAACCTGGCGATCCGTTAGCTAAGGACACGACTTTAGCCCCATTATCTTCCAAACGCGCTAAAGAAAAATTAGTCGGCCAAGTTAAAAAAGCCGTCGACGGTGGCGCTAACGTTTACTTTGGCAATCAACCAATTGACTTACCTGGTCAATTCTTCCCACCAACGATTTTGACTGACGTGACTAAAGACAACCCAATTTACAATGAAGAAATGTTCGGCCCAGTTGCCGTAGTTTATAAAGTCGACAACGAGGACGAAGCAGTAGCTTTAGCCAATGACTCTAGTTATGGTCTAGGCGGCTCTGTCTTCTCGAAGAATCCTAAACATGCGGCTTATATTGCCGAACGTGTCGAAACTGGGATGTCCTTCGTCAACTCCAGCTGGTTATCCTTACCAGAATTACCATTTGGCGGTGTCAAGAACTCCGGTTATGGTCGTGAATTAAGCGACCTTGGCCTTAATGCCTTCGTTAATGAACACTTAGTCATTGACGCTACCGACAAATAATGCGCTACTAACGATCTGTCACTTTGACGGACCGTTTTTTTATCGGTACGATCACAAATAGATACTTTTAAATATAAGGAGGCTTAAAATGCCAAAAAAAGTAATTCTCCAACTCGCCATGACCGTTGACGGTTATATTGCTGATGAAAATGGTAGCGTTGACTGGATCGACCAAACAGTCGGCTTTGATCTTGATTGGGGTTATGAACAGTTCATGGCCGGTATTGACACGATCGTTATGGGCGCAAACTCCTATCATGACGCGCTAAAATTAAGTTCCACCTTTCCCTACGCCGAGAAAGAAAATTATATTATGACGCATCAGGCACAACCTGATTTGCCAAAACGTCATTTCGTCAATAGTGACGTGGTTGAACTCGTGCAGCAACTACGCCAAGCCAGTGGTAAAGCAATCTGGATCTTCGGTGGCGGCTCAGTGATCCAACCACTGATCGAGGCTGACTTGATCGATGAGTATCAACTGTTCACTGCTCCAGTAATTCTAGGACGCGGTACCCCGCTTTTTGGTCATCGCACACGGCCGCTACTATTGCAGTTAAAAACAACGACTGTTTTCGGCCCTGGTGTGATGGTGACCTACGAACGTAAACAGATCAAAGCGCCAGACTAAACCGTTTCATCAATAAACTATATTGGCGGACAAAAAAATTGTCAGATCAGCTTAAACGCACTATACTTAAACCGATTTCAAATTTAAGCAAAATATGCCATAATATCGTTAATTATTAGCATTTTTTTGCTAATGATCTATCCAATCTTATGAAATAGAGGTGAGTTTCATGCAAATTCATTTTGATGATGCTGCGGCTGCTAAAATTAAATCACATTTGGCGCCTGGCAAAAAACTATTATTGACCTTTGAAGATGGTGTCGGTCCTTATTCTCAGCACGCAATGATTCATATGCAGGTCCAATTCTCAATTAATATTATTGACGCCACGATGTCAATTGAAGGCTATGACCAAACGATCACAAGTAATCTAGGTGATTTCCTAGTCAAAGGTTACTCAATGGACAGTTTGGACGAAAATATGGCGGTTCATCTTAATACGAGTTTAAATACGCTTAGTTTATCTGGTGACGGCGGCTTGATTGATAACAACCTGGGCTTCATTGATTTCACTGAACCTGACAATGAAGGACTTAAAGAAAACCCAGCGCGTTAGTATCGCGCTGCCCGTAAAATAAATAACCATTGTTGGCAACGTTTGTGTTTGTAAGGGAGGGCTACGACAATGCTTGATGTTTCTGATTCACTTAACCGATTGGCTTGGACGACAGAACACCACTATCGGCACATTGCTGCACAGCATGATTTTATGCGCGCCTGGGCAGTTCAGTTTGAATTAAGCTACACTGATTTTCGAGTAGTCCAAATGGCGCTGCAGCTTGCGCAAGATCAGCACGAATTATTGGTACGTTTTACTGGCGTTTACGACACTGTTTATCAGTATGAGTATGAATTTGCAGCTAATGGTTTAGCAGCTTTTAACGCTAAATATGGCACTCAGATGGCTACCTATCGTGTTGCTACCGAGAATTTACTTGAACTGATCAAAGAAATTCAAGCACTAAAATAAGCCTGCATTGAAATGCAGACTTACCGCCGAGAGTGGGACATAATGAAAATAGCTTTTGCTAAAGTTTAGCTGTAGTACTAACACGTAAGTCAATCTAGTTTAGTTCCATTCCGGCACTAGCGTATGGAACGCGTGCGACTTGAACTTGGCGGTTTCTGCCTTAGTTCAATCGACAACGGGAAGCAGGTTCTGTTTAGCAAATAAGTACTAATTGAGATACTTGTCGAACTTAGTTGTTAAGAACGAGCAACAGTGGCGCGTTGGCAAGCTAATTTTATTTCCAATTAAACCATCGGAAAAGAAAATGGATCTTGCCAATCGCGCATGGTACTAGGCGACCATAAATCGGTCACCAAGTACCATCGACACAGCTGCGACTTGGACTTGCCGTATTTCGGCAATAGTCCAATCGACAACGGGAAGAGCGTTCTGTTTAACGAATAAGTGTTAAATTCAATACTTGCTAAGCAGTGTTGATAAGAAAGAGCGACAGTGATACGCCAGCGCCTCCATTTCACCTTGGCAGTTTTAAATCACTATTTCATGAATTAGTTTAATCGTCTTAGCTGGTTCAATTAAGATTAATCAATAATTGTTAGAGACTCGCAGTTTTAAAGTTAAGTTATATGCGCATAAAAATGCCGGTAAACAGTTGAAAGGCTGTTTTACCGGCATTTTCGTATTCTGATTATCACCAGCTTTGTCTCTTAAACAATCAATAGTTGAATGTCCAACCGTTGCCTGCTGAAATGGAACCAAATAAATCTGCCTACGAGTTGATAGGTCAGCCATACTTAAGAAAGAACCAGAAAAATTATGTCCCACTCTCTTTTTATTCCACCATTGCCAATCGATCTGCGTCTAAAATACGAAAATGATTGACGGATAATTTCTCAATTAAGCCATCATCGGTAAATTCGCGAAACTTACGACTGATCGTTTCCGGCGTTGTGCCGAGATAGCTAGCAATATCTTTTTTCTTCAGTGGTAACTTAAAATCATCTAATTTTTCGCCAGCGGTTTCCAATAAATAATTAGCTAACCGTTCTTCAATTGAAGCAGTCGTGGCTTGCGTTGATTGCTCCGCAACGTTGGCCAAGCGCTGACCAAAAGTATTTAAAATGTTCAAGGCCAATTGTGGCGATGTTTGTAATTGTTGCTGAAAATCTTGGCGGCGGATCATGCAAATATCTGTGGCGGCTAATGCAGTACCAAAGTTCTGCCGCGTGCTGGTCGTAAATAAAGCTGCTTCACCGTCAAAATCGCCAGGATTTAGTAGATACAGTAGCTGTTCTTTACCGTTTGCCGCAATTTGCGTGATCTTCACTTGCCCACCAGCCACGATCATCAATGATTCTACTGCGTCGCCTGCTGCAAACAAGCTTGTACCTGCAGCAAAGTGACGTTGCTGCACTAGTGGTGCAATTTCAGCTCGTTCGGCATCAGACAACGTTTGAAAAATCGGCACTAATTTAATGCATTGTGCTGCATGCTCCGCGTCATGTACCATGATTTTCGCCTCCGTTTAGATTTTAACCTTATTATAAGCCTAAAGTGTGCTAAAGGAATTGATTTGGATCAAGAATTACTTATTTTTGGTCGCTGGATCTCCCACCAGACAAAACCGGCAATTGCGATCAGGAGTACCAACAAAACAACAAAGCCACCTTCAAATCCAAATGTACCGCCATTGATCAAGTCAAAGCCAAGATGAGACGTGGTTTTTAAAACTAATGCGTCACTGACGCCGCCGGAAACGGGAACACCAAATAAAGGTCCCTCGGCAAAATTCCATGCACTATGAAACGCAACTACCACCCATAAATTATTGAAGCGTAGCCGTAGCAGCGATAAAAGCACGCTAAAAGCAATTAAGTTAATAAACGCCAACAAATTGATTCCCGTATTCATCAAGTGTAATGCCGCAAAAATCAATGAATTGACTAGGATGGCCACAGAGGTACGTTCAGTCTTAAGTAATTTACCTAGCATATAGCCGCGTGTCAATAATTCTTCGCTGAAACCTTGAATAATATAGCCAATAAATAGCACTAGCAACCAGGGCCACATTTTAGACTGCATCACCGGATGAACCGTTGCCGCATTTAACCCTAAGTTGCCTAACCAAACCAAGGTGAAGAAAAATAAACCGGCTAGATAGGCGCCAGAAAAATACCAAAACCAATGCTGTTGCGTAAACGGTAAGACTGCTTCTGGATCGCGCCGCCGATAATAGAAATATAAAAGCAACACTAAAATACCGGTACTGAATAATTGATAGGTCACTGCACCTAACCCATGATTCAGTAGCGGTACCCAGCGCAAAATTAACCGCTGGATCAGTTGGATCAATAATTGTGCCAAAACAAACCAGCCTAGTGCGACTAGCGTTATCTGTATTATCTTTTTAACGTGTTGCATGCTCTTCCCCCATTAATTAAAAGTGTCGAAAGTAACCTTTTAAGACACTCACAATACACTCAAACCTAATACAAGCTATCACTAAGCAACAAAATAAGGCGCCGCAACTAGTTTCGTTTTGGCTCCTTATTCCTGATCGGCCTAGTAAGTTGTATTCGTGTAATACTTCGTAACTGCACCATCAGTATCATAGCTGGTGCTACTCTCATCATTGAAAAACGCTGCATTCAACTTGTTCAAGCGTGTGTTCTGATTGCTCAAAGTCGCCTTAGACAAGCCTAACTGCGTACGTAATGTGTCGGAAACAGATTGCAATGTTTCTGTAGATGGTACCTGATAAGAACTACCATTGATAGTTGCCGATTTTTCAGTTAGTTGCTTTGAAGTAACGTTATCGAGATTACTCCGGTAGTCAGTACCTAACTTTACAGCATCATCCAAAGTAATATCCGTGCGCAAGTACGGTTCCAACGTCTTCATCAGCGAGCTGTACTTTGTGATCCCACTTGGCGTCATTAATTTTTTCAACACCGCCATCATGACCTGCTGCTGCCGCATTTGCCGGCCATAATCACCGCGCGGATCTTCGTAACGCATCCGTGCGTATGCTAGTGCCTGCTTACCATTCAAATGGTGTTTACCTTTAGAGATCGTGGTCCCATCAAAAGTCACATCGATAGCCGTATCGATCGTCACACCATCAACAGCATCAACGACTTTTTCCAATCCACCCATGTTGATCGCTGCATAGTGATTAATGGGTACATTCAGTAATTTCGTCACACTAGCTTTAGCCATTTTAGCCTCACCAATATTATAGGCGGCATTTAATTTTTGGACATTTAATGACTTGGTGCCGACCATTTCTGCCATTGTATCGCGCGCCACACTATAGATCAGCGTTTTATGCGTATTTGGATTGACCGTTACTACCATGATCGTATCAGAATTCCCCCGACTAATACGACCGTCAGCACCGGTATCAGCGCCTAGCAACAAAATTGAAAATGGCTTAGTTTTTTTAATCGTCGTATCTTGTTTACCACCATCATTATCATAAATATTATTTAAAGTCGATCGAGTTTGGTGCCACATCATCCCGAATACGGTCCCCACACCGATCACCAATAAAGCGACAACTGCTAAAGTGATTTTTAGACCTAAATGTTTATGCTTTTTATTATGATGCTGTTCCCGCCGTGAATTCTGATCCATAATTCCCCCAACCTACCTTTTATTAAAATCATTATCATCATTAGTTTACCTGTTTTTAACCTACTTAGCTGTAACTTTTTACAATTTTAAGATTTTTTATTGTTAATTATCGGAAATCATGGTATTTTATAATCAACGTTAACCTAAAAATATAAACGGTTAACAAAAGGAGCATCCCTAATGAAAACACATGACATAACACGTATTGCGGTAATGATCGCGGTGATCATCGTTCTTGGTTACATTCCACCGATTCCGATCGGCTTGATTCCAGTACCATTAGTCCTACAAAACATGGGTATTATTCTAACTAGTTTATTATTAGGTCGTAAAAATGGGAGCTTCGCGGTGGGGCTTTTTGTCATATTAGCGTTTGTCGGCTTCCCAGTATTATCTGGCGGCCATGGTGGCGCTGCTGTTTTTGTTGGTCCCACAGCTGGCTATATTTATGCTTGGTTAGTGACACCTTACCTGCTGGGAAGTTTATTACGCGGCCACACTCATTTAGCGTGGGAGATCAGCGCGACCATTCTAGTTGGCGTTTTGTTTATTAATTTATGCGGCGTCCTGTGGCTCAGCGCGACCACACAGCTAGCGTTATCTAAAGCCTTGATCGCCGGCTTAGTCTTTTTGCCTGGCGACTTACTAAAATCAGGCGTTGCAATTTTGCTACACCAGCGTTTGCGCCGTTTTGATCACTCCACGGTGCCGGAAAAATGAGTGTATCGATCTATGGTCTAAAACTAGACGCCGACGGTCGCTGTCAACATTATCATGGACCGACTGATATTATTGCCAATAAATGCGCACGTTGCCAACAATACTTTGCCTGCTACCAATGCCACGACGCCCTACAGCAACATGAGTTTGTGCCAATATCACTGCCAACTGATGAATACGTTGTTTGTTGTGGTCATTGTCGCCATGAACTAACCTGGTCGCAATACCAAACTGGTGCTTGCCCATTTTGCCAGCGCGCTTTTAATCCAAAATGTACACTGCATCACGCAATTTATTTTACATCGTCAAAATAATCTTACCAACGTGCTCATTAAGTAGCGCTTGATAAGCTTCACGACCTGCACTTAAATCAAATTGTTGCGCAGGCGTCAGCTTAATTTTACCCGCTTGGAAATAACTAAATAGGCGCTGACTACGTTTCAAGCGCGCTTGATTTCCATTTAAGTAGTCCCATAAATCGCCAGTTAATAAGCTTTTTGAGGCACTCAATAGTTTCACTGGATCAAGCGGTGCTGGATCACCCGCCGCCATACCGAAGAAAACCACCTTGCCGCGCGGTTGAACAATTTTAAAACTATTAGCCAGCGTGCTACCGATACCATCATACACCGTGCTAATTGGGGCACCTGCTTGTGCTTGCTGGATCCAATCAGTGGTGCGCAAGAAAACCTGCTGTGCACCTTGCTGCAAAGCTAGCTGGCGCTTAGCTTCATTACCAGTGACGCCGATAACGTGAATACCATCAGCGGTTAACATTTGCGCAAGGATCTGACCGACACCACCGGTCAAGCCATGTACAAACACTGTGGTTCCTGGTTGATCACGACCTAAATCGTGAGCTAAAAAGTCAGCAGTCAACCCTTGTAACGCGATACTAGCCGCTAATTCAAAGCTAACCGTGTCCGGCAAAGGAATCAATTGCGCCGGCTGTGCCACAACGTACTCCGCTTGCGCCAAAGGTACATCAGCAAAAAAGACCCGCTGACCAGCTTGATAATCAGTAACGGCGGCGCCAACTTCAGCGATCACACCAGCACCTTCATAACCGTTAATATACGGTGTGTGTGGTTCGATATGATAATCCCCACGCAAACGATAAATATCCGCAAAGTTCAACCCACACGCTTTGATGGCAACTAAAACTTGATTTGCTTGAAGCTGCGGTCGTGGTAACTCACCGTATTGTAACTGATCTACGCCACCAAATTTTTTAAAAAATAATGCCCGCATCTTGTTCCCTACTTTCTAAAAGCGACTTGCTATTAGCGCACTCACAGCTAGCCTAACCGCATAATGACTAGTTCTGGATGTGTAAAAATGGGTACCCCCGTCGATTATACGCGGCAGTACCCTATTTGATAATGCCCGCGACCTTCTACGCTTATGCCCAAGTATAACAAAAAACCAGCGTATGGGCTTACGCTGGAAAAAGGAGTTGGATTTTTCATTACTTGGGGGGTAATGAAAAAAATTAAGTTTTGGGTTAGGGATTAGGTGGGGTCCTACATCTCTATGTTGTCTACTATACTAACTGAATGTGAATAAAACGTGACGAAACAACTGAATTAAATTGAAAAATTGCTTATAGAAAAGTAAAGACGCTATAATAGTGGCAAAAGGAGTTGATCTGATGACTCAGCACAAAAAACTAAGTTTACTGATTGGTAGCAATACTGTGGTTCAGTGTCTATTATTGATTATTTTTCAACACACACTACCTGAACATATCCCGTCACATTTTAATTTTCTCGGTCAAGCGGATAGTTATGCTTTTGTTAGTAACCCTTTATCGGCCGCACTAGTTATCATCCTATTACTTAACTTCGCCGTTTTTTTCCTAAATTTCGCCAACTTCTTCATTCCATATGTACTACCCACACTAAGTCTTGCTATTGCCTTAACCGCTTGGGTCATTGTTTTACAGCTGATCACACACGCAGCCTGGTTAACGTTGATCCAATTTGGCGCTAATATTTTATTTACATTAGCCATAGTTTATGCCGTTGTCCGTTGGTTGATCAAGTGGCAGGTGAAATAACTAATAAAGCCAGTAACCTTTTAGGGTTACTGGCTTTATTTCACAAAAACATTTAAATTCCGTCTTCGTCGTTTTGTGGTTGTACAACTTGTCGATGTTGGAAAAATTGAGTGCCGGATTGACTAACTTTGACAAATTCTTCAGCAACTTCTTTAATTGATTTTTGTGCCAAGCTGCTTTGATTTAAGCCTAATTCGAGCAAGGATCCAATATTACACCCAGCCACTACAGCAAATTTTTCTTCATCCGTAAAACTTAATTTAGCCGCTTCTTTATATGGTGTTCCACCAACTAAATCACAGAAAAACAAGATATTATCTGAGCCGATCTGCTGCTGAAATTTAGCCGCTAAATCAGTTTCACTCATTTCAACTGTAAAATCAATAAACATTGTATTGGGAATCGAACCGGCCAGTAATTTAATGGTTGATTGTAAGCCACTGGCAAAATTTCCGTGTCCGGTGACAATTATTTTCATATTACAACACTCCCAGCCATGATAGAATAACCGCCAAAACGAAAGTCATTAAAATCAACATAACTGGACTAATATTCTTCTTTTTTAATAACCAATACAGGAAGAACGTATATCCAAGCGGTAAAATATTAGGAAAAATTCGATCCAGGAATTGTGTTTGTAAAGAAATACTATGACCTGCTGTAACATGGATCTTGGTTAACACTGTAATTTGCACATAAGTTGCAATCAAACCACCAATAACAGTACAACCTAATATACTAGCAGCACGAGAAACAATTGCTGAATTTTCTCTGATTTTTGAAATTGCACGCGTACCAGTTGCATAACCTAATTGAGCAATTGGAATACGGGCAAAAAACATTGCAACATAAACTAGGAAAAATACTAATGGTCCAAGGAAACTTCCTTCTTTAGCAAATGAAGCTGTGATACCAGCGACAATTGGTAAAATTGTGAACCAAGTGATCGCATCTCCGATACCTGCTAATGGACCAAATAATGCAATTCTCAGACTATCGATCGTATTCCGCTTTTCACCATGTTCTTCGAGCGATGCCTGTAAGCCTAACAACAAAGGCGCTGCATAATTATTAGTATTAATAAACTGTAGATTAGCAGTCATTGCTTCGCTTAAGCCATCTTTATCATCCTTATAAACTTTCTTAAGTGCAGGCAATGTGGCTAATAACCAGCCACCAGCTTGCATTCGTTCATAATTCATTGCTGATTGCATAAAAAGTGAGCGTATTCCTAATTGTGCGATATCTTTTTTCGTTAACTTACCGCGTTGCGGCGTTTTTTTGCTTTCATCAGATGCCATCTTCGTCATCCCCACTTCCGCCAGCATTTTCTTCAATTAACCGTTTTATTTGTTCTTCGTTTTGACGTTGCCGTTTGCTGCGTGTATATTCAATCAAGGCTAATGCAATCCCAATAACTGCAACCGGCATTAAATTGCCAAACTTGATAAAGCAAGCTGCTGTAAAACCTAATAATAAGTAAGGAATATATTCAGTTTTCAACATACTCTTAAGTAATAGACCAAAACCAACTGCAGGTAAAATACCACCAGCAATCTCAAAACCATGGCTTAACCAGACAGGCATTGAACTAACCAATGCTTTCATTGGTGCTTGAGCTGCATAAACACAAAGAAAAGTAATGACACCGTAAGTCAAGCTGACTATCCAAGTCGGCAAGAGCGCCAACCGAGCAAACCGTTTAGTATCTGCCTGTTCAGCATAAGCATCTAATTTTTTCATAAATACTGAGAACAAAGAATAATAGAATAAAATAATATATTGCATTAAAATACTAAATGGTAGTGCTAAACCAATTGCAGTTGCAGGATTCTTGCCAGTTGCATGAGCAATAACAACCGTCATAATACCTGCCATAACAGGATTAGGTGGCTGTGTCCCACCAACCGGAGTTAATCCAGCAAAAGCTAATTCAGTAAGTCCGGCAGCGATGATCCCCATTTTGACATCACCAAGAATAATACCAGTTACTGTACAAACGATCATTGGTCGGAAAATATAAAAGCCTTCTAACCAAAAATCGATCCCCGCGATAATAGCAAAAATTGAGATCAATATCCCTTGCATTAGTGTGACAGTCATATTAAATCACCTCTTCTAATGGTTGCTTCTTATCTTCAGGTACATCTTGAACAAAAACGTCAACCCCAGCAGCTGCGATCTCTTTTAAAGCAGCCTTATCGGTATCATCCATGTAAACTTTCTTCGTAATCTCTGTTTTCCCTTTAGAAAAATGCATATTACCAATATTTAATTGTTTAATTGGCACGCCACCCTTAACCAAAGTTAAAACATCTTCTGGATTACGAACGACCAAAAATATTTTTTGTCTAGCACTTGCTTTACTGATTGTAGTAATTGTTTTTTGTAAGGTCCAAAATCGGATACCTACGCCTGATGTCTCAGCAGTTGCTGACATTAATTCTTGTTGTAATGGATCAGCGGCTGTATCATCATTAGCAACTAATAATAAGTTAGCACCGATAGAAGATGTCCAAACTACCCCAACCTGACCATGGACTAGACGATTATCAATTCTTGTTAGTACAATATTAGGTTCTCCCATAGCATTTATTCTCCTTACTTTATTCTTCAATCAAAAACATTGGTAAGTTACCAGTTACAATAGCGTCACTATAGTAAACCAATTGTTTTTCAGATTCACCATAAGTTTCGATCCGCATTAGCGGATCACCAACATTTGCATTCAATAATTTACGGTTTTTAGCATTAACTAAACTTGCTGTTGCACTTTTTTTAAAATGAATAGCCACTAAATCATACTTCTTGATCAAAAAAGGCATTAAATTTTTGTCTTGGATCTCGCTAAATCTAATTAGCGGAAAACGATCATAACGTAAATAGATCCGTTCATACATAACTGGTCGTTCATCAGCAAAATATAATTGTGTGAGCGTATAGAAATAATCATCTTCCGTCAGATTTAACTTTGCTCGAATAGCAGTTTCGCTACCATCCACATTAATATTGAAAGACATTAACCGTAATTTAGGTGTCTTTCCCATATTGCTAATGGCACGTTGTGTATCCACGTATTTGACGCCCAATTTTTGGATACTTTGCCTTAAAACAAATGATCCTTGGCCTTGTTTCTTGTAAATATATTGCTTTTGCTCGAGTTCTGCTAGTGCGCGTCTAACAGTAATTCGACTAACTTGATATTGTTCACCAAGTTTTTGCTCTGATGGAAGTTTTTGGTTCTCAGTTAACTGTCCTGATTCAATTCGCTGAATCAAATCGTTTAGCATACTTTGGTACAAAGGTAATGATGGATTACCATACATAGCGGCCACCAACTTGTCATAATGTTATAACAACCACAACTACATTAAAGCACCGTTTATTTTTGATGTCAACGTTTTCAAAAAAATTAAACATAATGCTATTTGTAAGTGATTATTGAGAGTGTCAAATTTTATGTGTAAATAGAAAAGCCTCTCGTCCTTTTTTTAAAACATAGATTCTAATGTGTCTTCAACCATGTTGAATCCCTTATGCACCCGCTGATCAAACTTGTCATTGTAATCCAGAATAACCGTCATCAAGGTT
>NZ_RHOE01000061.1 GCF_003946385.1 Loigolactobacillus zhaoyuanensis | reverse complement strand
TGACTGTGGTATTCTGTTCTTGCATCAAGACAATAACCTCTTTCATTGTTTGTGTAGGAACATCAATGATAACAGAGATTTGTCTTGGTGTTTTTTATTTTATCAATTAGCTAAAAGTATTTGGCTAACTTGATTATAAAACGCGCGGACAAAATAAAATAAAAATAATTTACATCCAGCAATAGTGGCCATTTTCAAAAAATGTGGGTCAGACGATAACGGCGCTAGACGATTAGGTTAAAGTAAACACAACAAGACGAGGAGTAAGTTATGCGAAAACTGGGGTGCATCCTGATTGGCAGCGTTGTAATGTTGTTTGGCTGGTTTATTTATCAGCCGCACCAAGTACATGCTGCCAGTTTAACTGTGGTGAGTGGTCAATATATTCGTCCCATTGACGCTGCCGCGAGTCAGTTACAGGCTGGTCGTGGCTATTTGGCGCTAAAAGTTACTGCGAAAAACGAGACAGCAAAGGCACGTACTATCGATGATCGTTCCTTTAGATTACGGGCCACTAACGGCGACACGGTTCAGGCGTTTAGCGTCATTTCTGGTGGTGCCGACACGTTTAAAACAATCAGCCAAAAATTATCTGCTGGCGGGTCGCTGACCGGCTATATTTGTTTCCCGGTGACTAAACAAACGCCATATCAGCTTGAATATTCGGCCCAGAATTTTAAAAAAGGGACTGAAGTAACGTCAAGTACGATCAATACTGGCGATTATCGTGATGCTAACGAAACGGCAGTCAAGGCGCTGACTGCTTTTATTGATGAAGTGTTACTCAATCAAGCTAATCCTGACTATCAGACCTACGTGACTAATGACTTAGCGGCTAACCAGAAAATTTATAATGAGCAATTAGCCGCTACTTTACGCGAAACGATCAGTATTGGTTACGACTTTGTCGATGAGCATGAACCTAGCTATCAAAAATTAGCTGAGCAAATAAGTGATCAGTTGAAAAATGCGAACCGACAGCGCGGTCAGACACGTGTGGTGATCCAGTATAGCTCGCCGACCACGGTCGAACTTTTACTTTATACGACCACCGTGGAAAATCACAGCTATACTGATCCGCTGGTCAAAAAAGCGCTGAATCAGGATAAAGAGGTTGTCCCTACTAAATTACCAGCAGCTTTTAATCAATTTGAAGGTGTTGTTCAGACAGCTGAATTAATCCACAGTGATCCTGAATATGGGTTACCGGTCCGGCTAGTTCAGCACGGCGATAAGTGGCAAGTTGCTGCGGGTGATGATAGCTGGCGATTTAATGATTCTGCCAAGTTTTTTGACGTCTATACTGGCGCACCTTATCCATGAGGAGCTCAAATATGAAAAAACAGCTAAAGCTTTTTTTGCTCGGTTTATTGTTAGTTGCGATCGTGATTGGTGGTTTGCTTATTTTACAGTCGAAAACGGTGCTCAATACCATCAAGCCGCAAGTTGAAATTGGTCAAGTTTATGCAAACGGGAAACCGTCTACTCATGGCGGCCTAACTTATGTTTGTCTGCTCGATCAGCAACATTTTGTGATGTACGATCAACTTGACTATCAAGCTGATAATACTGCGGACGGTCAGCAGCCAGCTGAACTTTATACTTTTGGAACTTACACTAAAGTAGCTAATAAGTATGTGCTGAATGTAACCAAGCAGCAGGCATATAATTACACGATCAACTACGCCAGTAATCAACGGGCTAAACAGCGTATTGCCCAAGAAATTGTGTTTGACCATGATGAGCGTATACCGGAATATCTGGCAAATAAAGGTGTACATACTAAGTGGCCAGGAATCTATCTCAATAGTAAACGGCAAGGGGAAACACGGTATTATCCGGAAAAGCAATATAAATCCAAGGTTAAGCTGCCCAAGTCCCCTAACCAATTGAAAAATAGTCTGAGCTTACAACCAATTAAAGAAAATTAATCCTGACGAATTGGAGCGATGAATATGAAATTTCAGCAGATCAGCAAACGGCTAAGCAACTTGCAAGCCGCTGATTACAAGATCACGATTCCACATTTTTATTGTTTAGCGTATGTTGAACATAACCGAAAAATGACGATCGAGCTTGATTTCAGAGATCCACAGCTCCAATTTGATAGTAGCATGATCCAGCGTTGGGATGCACCGCACGCGCAGGTGGCACTAAGCCAAGCCGATAAACAAAGAATCAGCCAAAATATCCGCCACTATTTGATGAGTAAATTTCCCGACCAAACTAAAAGCTTAATGGTAAGTGACACAATGACTGTGGAACAGGCAAGAGCAATTATCAAAAACGAACAGCTTGACGGTCGTGGCTTTTTTCAAAATCCTGCTGTGCTTGGGACGCCGAGCGTTAACAATGCACCGGCCGGCTACGCGGTTTATACAGTAGGCGAGCAAACTGCCCGTTATTATCCGTCCAAAAGTAAAGCGTTGGTCGATTATATCAAACGTTTACGCGTACATAAGCAAGCAGAGCACGGGCAGATTGTCGGCTTAAACGTCAGACTGATCAAAGAACTGCAGTATATGGAAAAAGCGTTGCAAGCGGCCAGCTATGAAAAAGATGCTGCACGACTGGCCCAAATTTTGACGGTGCTCAGTGCTGCTAGTGCTAGCGGGACGGAAACTATTTCTGCGTTGGCAAGTTTCATTTCGCTGGTAAATGTTCGCTACTTAGGGGAGCTGAATATTTCGGATTATGCTGCGCCATATTCATGGACGAACAGAGTGGCGGGGGCCAAGCACTTTGCCCAAGAGCTGATAACGCTGCTTGCTAAAGTTGCTGAGGAATAACTTTGTAGCGATTTTTTTGCGAAAATTTAATAAAACACTTGCTATGGAGTACAGACTAGGGTTTAGAGTATAGACAGTGAGTAACGGAGAAACGGTGACCGCCAATCTGGCTGGTCGCTGCTTTTTTGAATTATTTTCAAAAAAGACTTGCCTTCCAGTTACCGGAACCGTTTATACTCGAAATAATCAAGCAATAAGGAGATCGGAAAAATGACAGCCAAAACATTAATTGTGTACTATTCATGGTCAGGGACCACCGCGAAAATGGCGCGCTTATTGCAAACGGTAACTGGCGCTGATTTAGTCGGCTTGACCGTCAACCAAGCGACTTTTTCCAGCGATATGTACACCACCGCGGATATTGCCACTGAACAAATAGCGACGAGCCAGTTACCGCCATTGAATAACGCTTTACCAGATTTGCAGCAATACGACACGATTTTAATCGGCGGGCCAGTGTGGTCGGCCAAGGTAGCGACGCCAGTACGGACTTTTTTGCAGCAAAATCCACAGCTGCCTGCGGTGGTGGCACCATTTTATACTGACGCCGGCACGGTTGGTGGTTACGAGACTGATTTTAAGCAGTTGGTGGCGCGCTCAGTGCGCCCAGGCAGCGGGCTGACTAACAGTCAGTTACATGATGAGGATCAGGCGAGCCAGCAATTAAGGGCTTGGTGGCAAAGTTTGTAGTAAATAATAATCGGCTGTGACATAAGTAAAACGGTGCTTTCTGAAGTATGGCCGTCATATCGGCGCGTAAACGGATTTAGTTTGGTTCCATTCTGGCGCTGGCGTATGGAACGCGTGCGACTTGAACTTGGCGGTCCTTGCCCATAGTTCAATCGACAACGGGAACCACGTTCTGTTTAGCAAATAAGTACTAATTGAGATACTTGTCGAACTTAGTCGTTAAGAACGAGCGACAGTGGCGCGTTGGACTTGCCGTACTTCGGCAATAGTCCAATCGACAACGGGAAGCACGTTCTATTTTGCGAATATGTGCTAAATTCAATACTTGCTAAGCAGTGTGTGTAAGAACGAGCGACAGTGATACGCCAGCGCCTCCATTTCACCTTGGTAGTTTTAGATCACTATTTAATTAGTTAGTTTAATTGTCTTAGCTAGTTCAATTAGGATTAATCGACAGTTGTTAGAGATTCGTAGTTTTAAAGTTAAGTTATATGCGCACAAAAAAGCCGGTAAAACAGTCTTTCAACTGTTTTACCGGCTTTTTCGTTCTGATTGTCATTAGTTTTGCTGCTTAAACAACCAATAATTGAATGCTCAACCATGGCCTGCTGGAATGGAAGCTAACTAACTCAAGCTTTAGAAAGAGCCAGTAAACTTATGTCGCAGTCTTATTTTTATTGCCCAGCGTTATAGTTTAACGTCTTATGGTACACGCACTTTTTTGATTCGTTAATTAAGTTCAGTCGCAAAAAGTGGGTTAGCGGTTCTAACCGTAAATTTTTGCTGCAGAGTGTGGGCGTTAGTTTGGATCAACGCGGGTACATCAACGTGGGCTAGGTAGTTTTTACCAGCGGGGCCGTAGCCGTTTTGATCGTCGGTCAGGCGCTGGATCTCGCCGAGCAGCAAGGAAACGTACTTATTAAGCGACCACATTCCGGGAATAGCTTGGTCAAAAGTAAGCTGATCATCCTTGGCGACCACAGACACGGCGTAGGCCGCATAATTGATCACCTTAACCGAATCAGTGACTTGCTGGGCCATGGTGGCGGCCATTCTTAATTGCAGGGTGGCGTCTTGGCATAAGATAATTGAGCGGCAGTTAATATTATTGGCGGTCAACAAGGCTAATAAGTTAGTAATGTTATTGCCACAATTAGTCGATTCAGTTTCCAAAAAATCGGCGCTTAGGCCATATTGGGTGTGTAAAATCTGGTTAAAAATTTGAGCTTCGCTACTGGTATCAAAATCGATTTCCGGGTAGCAGGCGCGGGCGTTTTTGATCAGCGCGGCGGTGGTATGCCCGTGGCCACCTACGATCACGTAATGACGGGCAATTTTAGCTTGGATCGCGGCGGCTAATGTGGCCACACCGGCGACGATACTGCCGCCAAAAAAGGCAAAAACATCCACAGTATCAATATTATAAGCTTGGCGCAAAGCGGTTTGGCTTAATTCAGTTATATCGCGGCGGCCACAAAATTGACCTAACGAATTGATTTGTTCAGCAAGCTCAGCCATAATTTTCTCCTTTAAGTTAGTTAACCCAGTACGCTAGTGACCAACAAATGCAGCTGACCACTGATCGAAGTGCTGATTGCGGCCGTTAATTTTTGATTGTTGTTGATCAGTAGTTCGCGGTAAATGATCGATTGAAATAGCGACATGATAATGCCGACCAGCTGCGGAATGGCGGCTTGCGTCAATTGTAGCTTTTTAGTCGCCGCGGTTAAGAAATCGATCAATACTTGCTTAACGTTTTGAATCAGCTCCAGCAACCATTTGACCTGCTCATCGGAGAGCAACGCGCGTTCGCGGATCGTGATCATAAATGAATAGTAATTGTCCTGTTTGCTGAAGATCCGCCAGATTTGGTTGAAAGCGCGCTCGAGCTGGGTTTCGATATCCGCCAGCGAGTCAACTGTTTGAAAATTAAAATCGACCGCATGGAGCCGTGATTGGATGCCTTCATAAATGATCGTGTCCAATATTTCGCGTTTGCCGTGGGGGAAGTAGTAATACAGCAAGCCTTCCGCCGAATTGGTTTGGCGATTGATCTCGCGGGTAGTGGTGGCTTCAAAGCCTTTGGTGGCAAATAATTCTCGCGCCACCATTAAAATTTTATTTTTTTGTTGTTCACCTTTGGAGCTGTCTTTTTTCAATTGATTAACCTCATTTTTTAGTGGTGCTTGCTCAGCACGGGGACGTGGTCATGATTGAATAACCTTATTATACCGGAAAACGGTGGCAATGAACTTAATTTCACTGCAGAATATGAAAATAGGAGCTGCGCCAAAAGGTTTTCTGGCCCGCGCTCCTATTTAGAACTACATAATACCAATACTTTGTAAAATCATGTAGCCGTTTAAACCGACCAACACGATGGTGGCGATCCAAGCGCTGTACTTGACCCACGGCTTGTTGGCAAATTCGCCCATTAACTTTTTGTTGCTGGTGAAAATAACCAGCGGAATGACGGCAAACGGTAGGGCGACACTCAGGAAGACTTGCGATAAGGTCAGCAAGTTTTCGATTTTAGCTTCGTTACCATGATAATAAATGGCGAAGGCCAATACTGGCGCAACTGACAAAAGGCGTGTGATCAGACGTTGTGCCCATAGCGGCATCTTCAGGTTGATAAACCCTTCCATAATGATCTGGCCGGATAACGTGCCGGTGATCGTCGAGCTTTGGCCGGAAGATAATAGGGCAACGGCGAATAACATACTCAGCATTGGGCTGGCGATCGCGCCGACGATCTGCTTGTTACCTAAGGCATTAAACAAATCAACGAAGTGACCTAATGAACTGTTGGTGCCATAAAATAAGGCGGCGCCTAAGATCAATAGTAGGCTGTTAACAATGAAAGCAATGAACAGTTGAATATTCGAATCAATTGTTGAGAATTTAATCGCTTTGGCAACATCCTTGCGCTGGCTTCGATCAAGCTTGCGCGTTTGTGAAATCGATGAGCCTAAATATAGATCATGGGGCATGATCGTAGCGCCGACGATCCCTAGTGAGAGATACAACATTGAATGATTGGTCAAAATCGTATCGGAAGGGATGTAACCGTGCATAATGCCAGCCATGCTTGGATTTGAAAGCATAACTTCATAAGCAAAAACCAGTACGATCACGGCAACCAAAGTGGCGACGATGGCTTCGATCTTGCGGAAGCCTAACTTCATGAGTACTAATAGAAGTAACACGTCGGCAGTGGTGATTAAAATACCAACAATTAAGGGAATATTGAATAATAATTTCAGGGCGATACCAGAACCGATGATCTCCGCGATGTCGGTGGCCATGATCGCTAGTTCAGCGACGATCCACAGTAGAATGCCGACTCCTTTTGAGGTATGTTCGCGGGTCAATTGTGCTAGATCCTTACCAGTGACGATGCCCAGCTTAGCCGTCATTGCTTGTAACAGCATGGCGATCAAACTGGAAATTAAAACCACGGATAGTAGGGTGTACTTAAATTGGGCACCACCGGCGATCGATGTGATCCAGTTACCAGGATCCATGTAACCAACGGCGATCAGAATACCTGGTCCGGTGTAGGCCAGTAACGTCCGCCAGAAGCCGGCGTTCTTAGGCACCTCCACGCTACCATTGATCTCATCTAAACTCTTGTTTGCTGCGTTTTGTACAAATACATTCTCTCCTTGAGCACTATTTACTTTCATAGTATTGCCCTCTTTTCTATTCCGCAATTGGGATGATTTTTGAGCCAAAAATTTCTGATGCTACTGGCGATGCCATTTGGATGGACGCAACCACCCGCATCAAAAACATGGCTCTATTGATCTAGAAATTCAGGTGACCAGATGCGGTCATTCTGAGACATCTTTACGGTGATAACCCAGATAAAGCTGGAGGATCACCACGGCAACGGTCAGCCAGGTGCTGGCGGCTAGCCAATTGGGGTTGGTTATTTTGATAAAAGTGACGTGTTGTAAAAATAATTCTGCGACCACCACAACGGTGTTGATCCAAACTAGCGGCTTCAAGCGGCTAAAGTGATCGGTGTAAAAAGTACCAAGTAGGTTAGCGCCTAACCAAGTTAATAATGTCCATAAAATAACGTTAGCCATTAGACACCTCCAGCAACTTAATTAATTGAGCGCCCGCTTAATTCCTTATTTAATATACCACCATCAACAAAGAAGTCAACCACTTAGTTATAATTTTTTTGGGTGACCAAAATTTAAATTAATAATTGAAACTTGACTTATAGTAGGCTTTTCATGATAATAAGACAGTTGGGTCAAAATTTAAGTGAGCGGTACTGATTTATATAGAAGCAAGCGCGTTTAGTGTGCTTAGCTAGCCCGTAAGTGATCGTCAAATTTTTAGGTATGGCTAACTTTTTTAAAATACTATTTGATTTTTGAACATAAAATGTTATATTAAGAGTCGGTTTTACACGTGCGCTCAGTTAGTTAATGCTGGTTGATCGGAAGGAGGTGAACGCTTTTTGCAGCAGGAGAAAGTGCACTACTATCATAGCCTGACCGATGATTTCGTTGTTAGTAAAAATCAGAATTATACTTTAGCTGCAGACTATTCATGGTCGCAGTCGGGTAAATTATTTTATTTTAAAGCAATTATTATTAATTTTTTAGCTAAATTGATCAGTTGGTTCTATTGTCATTGCTGGGCACGACCGACGATCGTTAACCGGCAATTATTACAAGCTTATGCAGCCGGCTTTTTCCTTTATGGTAACCACACGCACCCGCAAGGCGATGTTTTTATTCCTTATAACCTGTTGCGGCATAAGTCGCTGAATTTTCTAGTCAGTCCAGCAAATTTAGGTGTGCCGCTGCTGGGCAGTTGGCTACCTTATGCGGGTGGGCTGCCGATCCCCAACACGCTGCACCAATTGGGCCGCTTTCAGGCAGTAATTTATCAGCGGATTGCGTCACGGCAGGGCGTGGTGATCTATCCGGAGGCGCACGTTTGGCCATATTATACGCAGATTCGGCCGTTACCGTTGGCGGCGTTTCATTATCCGATCAGCGCCCAGGCAGCTTCGTTTTGCATGACCACCACCTATCAAAAAAGGCGCTGGCGCAAGCGGCCGCACACTACGGTCTACATTGATGGCCCGTTTTATCCGCAAGCTGACTTAAGCGCAAAACAGCAGCAGGTGCAGCTGCAGGCTGAGATCACGGCGTGTATGCAAAAACGTAGTCAAGCTAGTAACGTTGAATATGTGCAATATCAAAGTAGGTGAATTAAATGAATATTCTTTATTGTGGCGATGACCAGGTCAAGGATGGCCTATTGATCTCGATTTTATCGCTACTGAAAAATGTGACCGTGCCGCTGCATATTTATGTGCTGACGGCGACGATCACGACTATAGAAAAGCAGTATCAGCCAATGTCGGCGGCAACGATCCAAGTCATTGCCGATCTATTGCAGCGGCAGGATCCGCGCAATCAGATCACGCGAATTGATGTGACTGAGTTGCTTAAGCAAGATATGCCGACGCAGAATTTGGCGACGTCGTTTACGCCGGGCTGTATGTTGCGGCTATTCGCTGATGAAGTTGCTGAATTACCAGCTAAAATCCTTTATCTTGATACCGATGTTATTTGCCGGCAAGACTTTACTCGGTTTTATAATCAAGACATGGCTGAATTAGAGTTGAGTGGCGTGCTGGATCATTATGGAAAATGGTTCTTCCATCAGCAGTTGGATAAATTAGATTATCTGAATTCTGGCGTTTTATTGCTCAATTTAGAGAAGATCCGCCAGACGGCATTATTCGTTAAATGCCGCCAACTGTGCCAAACGAAGAAAATGTTTATGCCGGATCAAACCGCGTTAAATAAATTTGTTCAGTTTCGCCAGATCGCACCGCGGCAGTTTAACGAACAGCGGCGTTTGCAACGCAACACCGTGTTTCAGCATTTTACCACCAGCTTCCGGCTTTTTCCGTGGATCCATACCCTAACAGTGAAGCCATGGCAGGTTGAACGCATGCACCGTGAATTAAAATTACATGAATATGATGATATTTTGAACGAATATCGTCAATTAATTCCTAGACTATGAGGTGAGTGACAATGGATCAAACAACGATCCCCGTATTTTTTGCAGTCGATGATCATTATGCCCCCTATATTGCCGTCGCTTTAAGTTCTTTGATCGCCAATACCGCGGCAACTAACCAGTATCAATTGATCGTTTTGTACCATGAATTAAGCGCCGCTAACCAAGCAAAGTTAAGTGACTTAGCGGCAGGACAGGCGCAAGTGAGCTTGAAATTCGTACCGCTAAGCGATGAACAATTGCAGCAGATCACTGATCGCAATAATAAATTGCGTTGTGACTACTTTACCTTTACGATTTATTTCCGGTTGTTTATTGCCGCGATGTTTCCGGAATACGATAAGGCGATTTATTTGGATTCTGACACGGTGGTGTTGGCCGATATCGCTGAGCTGTACCAAATCGAGTTGGGCGACCAACTGATCGGTGCCGTGCCGGATCCATTTATTGCTGCGAATCCTAAAACCGCGACTTACGCAACGGATGCGGTAGGGGTTGCCGCTGACAAATACGTTAACTCAGGCGTGTTATTGATGAATTTAAAGGCGATGCGCCAGACGCATTTTGCAGAACATTTTCTGAGCTTGCTGAATCAGTACCATTTTGCCAGCTTGGCGCCGGATCAGGATTATTTAAATGCCATTAGCCAGCAGCGCATCAAGTTCTTGGATTCGGCTTGGAATGTGCAAATGAACGATAAATCTAGTGCGCCGAAGTTGATCCACTACAATTTATTTGCTAAGCCGTGGCATTATGATGACGTCGCCAATCAGCAGTATTTCTGGCAGTATGCGGCGACCACGACTTATTACGCGCAGATTCTAGCGACCAAGCAGCAGTACTCGACCAACGCGGTGCAGCAGGATGAGGCTAAGCTACAGCAATTAATGCAGATGGCCCAACAAACCGTTCACGATGCGATCACATTCAAAAGCGTCCGCGACCAAGGCACAGCCGTAAGCTTGTAGAAGAGCGAGTGTTTGAAAACGCGTTCAGATTTTGAGCACTAGCCTAGTATGCCAATAAGGCACACGTAAGTGGGGCGTTTGGCATACGTAGCTAGGCGCAGAAATCTGCTTTTTCAAACACGTTTACGCTAAATTACTTGCCAAAACAGGATCCAGACAGGAGTGACAATAATGATTATTGGTGGCGCTAAGGAACAAGTTATTCAAAATATCCAGCACAATATTGCGACAGAAAAATTCAACGACAAGGTCGAGGTCAATGATGCTGTCTTATCGACTGCGGAAAGTCGGCGCGTGCTGGCGGTTTATCAGCAACGACGACAGTCACCACGCTACGCCATCAATAACTGGTTGGCCCGCTGGCTAGTCAGTGGCACAACGACGATGATCAATCGGCACACGGAAATTCGCGGGTTAGAAAATTTAGCTGACTTGGCAGATGGCGCAATCGTGACCAGCAATCATTTTAGTCCGTTGGAAAATCTGGTGGTCCGGCAAACCTTGCGCCGGGTCGGTAAAAAGCGCCTATTTGTAGTTAGCCAGGCGACTAATTTATTGGCGAAAGGGTTAGTCGGTTATTTATTAAGGTACGACGACACGCTACCAATTGGCGGCGATAAGGAATATATGGGTCGGGAATTTCCCCAGCAACTCCAGCAATTATTAGCACAACAGCAATTTATTCTGATTTATCCGGAGCAGGAAATGTGGTTTAATTACCGCAAACCACGGCCACCAAAACGCGGCGCTTATTACTATGCCGCTCGTTTTCAGGTGCCGATCGTCTCTTGTTTTGTTGAAATTATTGATCTCCCGCAGCGCGATAACGCTGAATTTAATCAGACGCGCTACCGGATGCACGTGCTGCCCACGATTTTTCCGGATGCCAGTAAATCGGCCCGTGAAAACAGCATCGCTATGATGCGGCAGGATTACGCGCAGAAAAAGCAAGCTTACGAGCAGGCTTACGGGCAACCGCTGGATTACCATTTCACCGCCAGCGACATTGCTGGTTGGCGTGGTTAAATTCAAATAAGCCGTCACTTTAACTGAACGTTAAGGTGGCGGCTTTTTTGGATCGATTACTTGAATAAATTGATTAAATAAAGTTCTTTATGTAAAGTATTGTAAATTTAAGTAAGCGATTACAATTTTTATTTTAATAGCATCGGATTACAAACAAACTATGTTATGATGACGTTGAATAAAACTAAATTAAGGCGGACCATTTAGATGAAAAAATTGATCAGCGTAGTGTTGTTAGGGTTAGTAAGTCTAATTTTAGTTTCGTGTCGCAATTCTGGTTCCAGTGATTCTAATCAAAATAATGGAAATACAACAGAACAAACTTCGACCAAGCGTTTAAGTGTTTCCGGTAAAAGTTTTAAAGGTACTCATGCTGGGCACAATACAAGTAAAGACCCACGATCACAATATTCGCTGACTTTTAAGTCTGATGGTAGTTTTACGCAGGATATGATATCGACTAAAGGTTATACGGCAAGATATTTACAAAAAGGATCTTGGAAGCAAAATAATAAAACGGGGCGCGTTAGTGTTTCGATTACTAGTGTTACCGAAGAAGTGTTCAGTTCCGATGTAGATTACAATAGCGGCAAAGCTCCTGTCACCTTAAGCCAGCGTACAGTCAATGGTGATGGGGCTACCGCTTTGACAAAAGCCGAAGATCAAACGATAAGGATGAATAGTCATGCGACGTACCTTTTAGAATTGGTCGATAAGGTTAAATTGTATCCAACTAAGAATGAGGCTGTTGAATACGACAAATATTATCTGCGCGAAAAAGCCAAGTATGATGCGGCACAAGTCACCAAGCATCAATTGGATCATACCGGTTGGACAACACAGGGTGAAGGGGCTATTGGTATGCGCTTCCAATTTAACGATAATGGTACATTCAATGCGGAAATTTTTGATCGAACCGCCAGCGATACTGGAGCGACAGTGTCTAGCGGTAACTACGTGCTCGATCCGATTAGTCAACAAGTGACATTAACTACAAAAGTGCAGTCTGATCATTATAATGTTAAGAATTCATCCGATGAAGCTGAATATGATATTAAAACACCGTCAACAGAAGAGACTAAGTTAGAAAATCAATATACTTTTACCTTGTTTAATCAGGTGATTAGAGGTATCTATAAATATCCTGATCGGGTCGGAACTAAGTATGATACTGGATTGATTAAGTCAGAAGGCATCGAGTTACCAACGCCAAGCGAATTCGATGCTAGTATGCATCAAGACGATGGTACTCATCATATTAATAATAATGATGAGTTTTCCGAGTTTCTCAGTAAAAATTTAACCACGAAATTTCAACGTCAGGATTCTAATGTGGCTGATGCAGCACAAAAAAGGGCTGTAGATGAAAATGATCGGCCGCTTGATGTTAAAGCAATTGTTGCAGTAAAATTTTTTGGCGGCGATGTTCGGGACATGGATATCTACATTTTAACTCAAAATGACAAAATTTATCGAAAGTCTATTTTTCCTGATACTGGAGTTAAAATGACTGACAATGAGGAACAGCCAATATTAGAAGCGGCTTTACAGCTTAACTAAATAGTTTGAGGTTACCACAATCAGGTTGAAGTGACTCGTAGTATGTTACGCTCAGAAGCATCTTACGACAATGCGTCAATGCGAGCCCGTTGAACGGGCACCCATTGGCAAAAACAGAACATGAACTGATCAAGCTTGTCGAATTAGCAATCAAGCATTTCAATCATGACAATCGTACGGCGCAAAGAAATGGTCTCACCTCAGATGAATATTGGAATGAGACCATTTAAGAAGCAAAAATCTTTATATTATTATTTGACAGGAACTAATACTGAATGTTAAGGTGGCGGCTTTTTTGGATCGATCATTCATGCAGCTTACTTTAAATTGGCTGGCTGTTTAAAAAACTATTTTTATTGCGCTGTACGAGCAATGCGGCTAACCTTCATCGTTTAGATCCTGAAATAAAGCGTTGACGGAATCGAATGATTGCAGATTTTTGTGCTCGCGAACGTTCGTAATTGCTGTCTCGGTCGCTTTATCATAGCGTGGGGTGAAGGGAAAAGCACCATCCGTCACGACGCGTTTGAGAAACATGTTGACGGCAACACTGGTGTTCATCCCCATTTCTTTGAAAGCTAAGTCGGCGGCCTGTTTTAATTCTGCATCAACTTTAACGTTAAGATTAGTTTTTTTAGTCGTTGTTGGCATAAAATAGCTTCCTTTATTCTTTACTTTGTCATTATTATAGCATGTAAATAACGACTTAACTAGAAATGAACTCATATTTATTTTTTTCTAGTCAAACTTAAGCGGGATCAAGTTTTGTTGCGAATAATTCGGGTATGCTAAAGCTATCAAATGAAAGCAGGGATGCCATATGACAACTAAACAAACTTTTATCGCCACAGAATTTCCTAAATTAAACTTTTACACCAGCCAGATCCTCAAAGTGCACGGTGCGCACCATCCTGAATTAGGCACAGTCCGTGAACTTTTCGTCGATATGGCGACTAAAGTTGACACTGATCCAGCCGCTGATTTAACGCCAGAATTAGCGCAATTGGCGACGGTCACCAATAATTATACGGTGCCAGCCGATGGTTGCGAAGCTTACCAAGCCACCTACGCGTTGTTGGCGGATTTTCAGCAGTTAGCTTAAAAATAAAACGTTGAATTTGGCTTTATTTTTTATCGCGGGGGCAGCAAGTTCATGTGGTGGCGCTGCTAAATCAACGGCAGAGCCAATATTTTAAAGCGTAATGAAATAAGGTTGCCCTTAAATTCAGGGTAATGAAGTGAACCCCCGGTATTGGACCAGAATCCAATACCGGGGGTTTTACTATGACTAAATATACTAAGCAGTTTAAACTGCAGGTGGTTCAAGACTATCTCACTTCTTCGTTAGGGATTGTATTGATTGCTAGAAAGTACCAGATCAA
>NZ_RHOE01000060.1 GCF_003946385.1 Loigolactobacillus zhaoyuanensis | reverse complement strand
TTTGGCTTCCGTAACTATCATCATTTAGTTTCTCGAATCAAGTTACAACAGATGCGCACGAAACCAAATAAAAAAACAGAATTGGAAGTTGCTTAACTTCCAATTCTGTCTAAAATTAGCTATCAACAGGATTTGACAAAGAGCCAAAAAAACACGCACAGCAACTGTACGCGTAAAAGTTCTATTTAAATGAATCAGCGAAAACATGGCGACTATGCACAAAGTAATCGACCCCAG
Organism: Loigolactobacillus zhaoyuanensis; assembly: GCF_003946385.1. Classification (GTDB taxonomy): domain Bacteria; phylum Bacillota; class Bacilli; order Lactobacillales; family Lactobacillaceae; genus Loigolactobacillus; species Loigolactobacillus zhaoyuanensis. The sequence goes on along the minus strand of NZ_RHOE01000060.1, from coordinate 14,560 downwards.
AATAAATGGTAAAGAACAAACAGATGTACAACAAGGTCAACCCCATTGGGAAATGCATATTATTGAAAAATACATTATTTAAGAATAAGAAAATAATCGCCAACATTTGTGTTGTTGTTTTAATTTTCCCTGGCATTGCTGCTGCCATCACAACGTGTTCATCACTTTCCGCCAACAATAAGCGTAAACCAGTAACGGCTAGTTCACGACAAACAATGATTGCAATGACCCAAGCCGGCGCTTTACCCATGCCAACCAAGATAATGAAAGCTGTCATCACTAACATTTTATCTGCCAATGGATCCGCAAATTTACCAAAGTTAGTCACTAAATGCTGACTGCGCGCAATTTTACCATCGATCAAATCAGTGATCGATGCCACCGCAAAAATTAGCGTGCCAATAATTTGGGTCCACGGAATGACGGTGCCTGCTACATTTGCGCTACCCCAACTCCACGGGATCAGTACAACTAGCATAAATAATGGAATCATAAAGATACGAATCAGCGTCAATCGATTAGGTACATTCATTGAAATTAAATCTCCTCTGCATAAAAAGTAGCACACCGCTTTGACTTCTATGCTAGCGGTCAAGAACCGCCACCTCTAGAAATATAAGTTGTTGTGCTACTCAATTATTCTTAATTACTTGTTTGACTACTGCTGCTAGCTGCTGCAGCTGTAGTCATAGTCACTGTGATCGTCTTTACATAGCCGCCAACACTATTTGGATCAAGGTTAAAGTTTTTCCCGTTCATTTTAGCCTTAGTGTTTTCTGCATTACCGGTCTGGATCGTAAACGAAGTTGTTCCGGTTGGAATTGTGATCGACTGTTCAGCGCTTTTCAGCGTTCCTTGCCAAACTTGAGTCCCACCAGCAGTAACGGCAACCCATGCTGTTTTAGTATCATCAGCATGCAAGACTAGTGTATTAGCGGTCGGTGCATTGCTGTAGGTAAATGCTGCTGCCGACGTTGTATCAGAAGTGACTGTCATTTTAGGTTTTGTTGCTGACTCTTTAGTTGAGCTGGCCTTTTTAGCTGCAGAAGATGATGATTTACTGCTTTGGCTGCTGGCTGTCTTACTTGAAGATTCAGATGAAACCGTCATTGATGAACTTTCTTGGATCACACTCTTGTTGCGATCACGATTACCAATCGCAAAAGCATAAATGACACCAACAATGATCACGACTACGGCAACAATAATAATCGTTGGTAGATACCGACTAAATCGGGCTAAGCCGGTATCGTGGTTACGAGTTCGTGTCCGTGTATCGACTTGATTTTTATCTTCATTGGGTTCGATATGTTCTTGTGGCTGTGGCTGCGGAATTGTGTCATTAAATTCATCTAGTAACTGCTCACTATCTAAACCGACCGTATCAGCATATTGTTTGACGAAGGCGCGCACATAAAAATCGCCGGGCAACGCCTCAAAGTTACCTTCCTCAATCGCAATTAAATAACGCTTCTGAATTTTAGTGATCTGCTGCAGATCATCCAAGGTATAGCCCTTATCGATCCGCGCGTCACGTAGTTTTTGTCCTATTTCACTCATTGATTCTTTTCCACCTATAGCCCTTTTCAGAGAATTTCATTTTTAGTATAGCATAGAAAAATAAATCTTTTCACTATGATTCCCTTTACAATAATTTAATTTAATGAATTATTAAGCATTTACTTACGCCAACCACCCGTTACGTACAGTGTCTGACCAGTTAGATAGCCGGCATCTTTTTTTAATAACGCCTGAATCCAGTAGGCAACTTCATCCGGAGTCGCCAAGCGACTAAGCGGAATCTCGCTACGTAACTGAGTTTTAGCCGTTGCATCAAACAATTGATTCATTTTCGTATCCACTGCTCCCGGTGCAACCACATTAACTGTGATCCCTTGCGAAGCGACTTCCCGGGCATAAGCGTTAGCAAAAGCAGATTGAGCGCCTTTAACCGTACTGTAGGCTACTTCCAGCGGGCTACCGCTGCCGCCATACACTGAACCAACAAAGACGATCCGACCATAGTCACTACGCGCTAGTTTAGCACTTAATCGCTGACAAAGCAGCATTGGTGTCTTAACGTGCATTTCCCACAAACGTTCCAATTGGACTGTCGTTGTTTCCTGAAATAATCCGTACGTCGTCGTCCCCGCTGCAAAAATCACAGCATCAACTTGGAATAATTGATCGCTGATTTGATCCAGTTGCGTTTCGTCGGTTAAATCGTAGGCTAACGCGAAAAAATCTTGGCGTGGATATTGCTGAATAAAATCAGCCTGTAACTTTTGCACCGGCAGCGCGTGTTGAAAATAATGCAAATACAGCGACCAACCAGCCGCCGCCAATTGCCGGGCCACTGCCTGACCGATATCACCGGATGCACCAATAATTAAGGCTGAGCGGCTCATTGCGCGTCCGCCGCCAATGGTTGAATATGAAAGACGCTTAAAGCCTTACTACGCACAAATTGTTTCAGGGTCGTTTGAATATCAGTTAACGTGATTTCGTCGATAATATCAACTAGATCAAACAAACTAGCATCACCAAAATCATCGCCCGAATATGTGTTAGCAATATACTCTAATGCATTCATCGACTGCAACAGGCGGCCTAGCGCGTCTTTTTTAACTAACGCCAACCGACCGGCATTCAAGTCTGGGTTCTCACTAGCTTTTTCCAATAATCCAATGATCGCATCAGAAAGTTCCTGCGGCTTTTCAGTATCACCACTTAAGGTAGCAAAATGATAGGTTCGTGCCACATCTAATTCGTAACCAAAACTATCATCCACGATACCTTGATCGTATAACTGTAAATAGTTACTAGAAGAATCACCAAACAACATATCAAATAATAAATTAAGCTCTGTCCGGTATTTTAAGCCTGCGCGATCCGCCGTGACCTCAGCTAAGCCTTTGATGCCGACAATACTTTTACCACGCTTGACTGGTAGCTCAGTCATTCGATACGGAATGATATCACTGCCATCACTAGCTTCCTCAGGAAAACGCCGCTGAATTGGTTCTGCCGCTGGGAAATCTTTTCCATTTTGATTAGCTTCGATCCAAGTTAAAGTTGCCAGTGGGTCAATATTACCAACCACAAATAAATTCATATTGCTGGGCTGATAAAAGGTACGGTAGGCCGCGTACAATTGTTCTGGCGTAATTTTTGCGATCGAATCGACGGTTCCAGCGATGTCCTCGTGTAATGGATGCTCTGGATATAGATTTTCAATAATGCCAAAGAACAAACGCCAGTTAGGATCATCTTCGTACATTTCAATTTCTTGACCGATGATACCTTTTTCCTTATTGACGGAAGCTTCGGTAAAGTAAGGTTCCTGCACGAAGTCTAGCAATGTTAATAAGTTAGTTTTAATGTGATCTGTCGCCGAAAAAAGGTAGCTTGTGCGCGTAAAGCTAGTAAAAGCATTAGCGCTGGCCCCATTACGACTAAAGACTTCAAAAATATCGCCAGCCTTTTTTTCAAATAACTTATGCTCTAAAAAGTGGGCAATTCCAGCTGGTACTTCGGTAAACTCACTTTCACCACTCGGCACAAAAGAATTATCGATCGAGCCATAATTAGTGGTCATCACCGCGTATGTTTTGTGATAACCAGCCTTAGGCAGCATAGTCACCTTCAGCCCATTAGCGAGTGTTTGTTGGTACAAGGTTTCATCTAGGGTCGCATAATGTGTTTTTTCCATTACTTATCCCCTCCTTCGCTGCTTAAAAAGTAGACTGCTTGTAGTTTAATGGTTTGTGCAGCAGCGATTATTTGTTCCTTAGTGACCGCGTCCAATGCCGCCATAAAATCAGCCAACGCAATGGCTGATCGCGGTACAAGTTGCTGCACCAAGTCTTGCGTCGTTAAGTAACCAGCGCTATCCAAACTTGTAATGTATTGATTTTTCAGTGTGGCTTTAGTCTGCGCCAGTAGCTCATCGCTGAATTCGCCGGCTTGTAGTATCGTTAACTGGGTCGCAATAATTTGCTTGACCTGGTCCACATTAGTCGCATCGATCCCCGTTTGTACGGTGATCAGACCACGAAACGCATCGTAGGAACTAGAAGCATAATAGGCTAAGCTAGCACGCTCGCGTACATTCGTGAATAACAATGACATTGGTGAGCCACCAAAAATACCATTAGCTAACAGCAATGCGTAGTAATCCGGCTGATAATAATAGGTCGGCACTTGATAGGCTAAATTTAATTTGGCCTGATTAGTTGGTTGGACTTCAGTCTGTACCACGGTTTCTGCTACTAATGGTTGTTGGTAAAATAATTCTGGTGTGACCGCAGTCCGTGGTGTCAGCGGTAAGTCAGTCAACAAAGTAGCCACTTGCTCGGGATCAAGATCACCTAATACCGTGATCGCCACCTGATCTTGCGCTAACATTTGCTGATAGTAGGCGTATAAATTAGCTGCTGTAATTGCCTTTAGATCCGTGTTATTGCCAAAACTAGGCACACGCTGGGCCGAACTATCTTTGAAATAAAGTGACTGTAACTGCAAGCTAGCGTAAGCTTGTTTGTTATCATAAACCGACGCTAAGTAGGCTTGCATATTTGTTTTTTCGCGCTTAAAAGTAGCTTCATCAAATCCGGCTGTCGTTGCATTCGGCCGCCATAAAATTTGCTTAAGGAAGGTCAATCCTTCAGCTAACACCTGCGTGTCACCAGGCAAAAATTTATCATTGACCAAGGTCATGACAACAGAAAAAATATGCGCGTTACCACGCTTATTAACTGAAATACCAAAATTAGCACCATACATTGCCGATAATTTAGCCGCTAAATCCGCTTGTGTTGGGTAATCTTGACTGTTGGTTTCCAGCAAACTAGCCAGCAATGAGCGTTGTGTGATCGTTTCTGCCTGTAATGGCGCAATGAAATTTAGTACGATCCGTGTCGTCTTAAATTGTGTCGAAGGTAGGATCGTTAATGTGACCCCATCCGCTAATGTTTTTTTAGTTACCATAAATATACCTCACTATTATGATTGTTAGCGTGCCTAATGATCTGTCCGCTATTAATATACTTAATTTTTAAAATTCGTATTAAATTTTATGCTTGGCTTGAATCTTGTTCATCAGCAGGTTTCTGCACATAAACTTTACGTGGCTTACTGCCTTCCGCTGGACCAACAATACCACGTTGTTCCATTTCGTCAACGATTCGGGCTGCTCGATTATAACCAATCCGAAAACGTCGCTGTAGCATCGAAATACTGGCAGTTTGCAGCTGCGCAACTAGCTTAACTGCATCCGGAAAGAGCTCGTCATCCGCTTGAGCAGCTGGGTCCTCGGCCGGCGGATCATCGGGCAGCAATCGATCATCATATTCTGCGGTTCGCTGTGCAGTAATAAAACTAACAACGGCTTCGACATCTTTCGCCGCAATATAGGCACCTTGCACCCGGGTTGGCTTATTTTGGCCCATTGGTAGATACAGCATATCACCGCGGCCTAATAATTTTTCGGCGCCGGTGCTATCAATGATCGTCCGCGAATCGATCCCCGAAGAAACGGCAAAGGCCATCCGACTAGGTACATTGGCCTTGATCAAGCCGGTAATAACGTCAACAGATGGTCGTTGCGTCGCTAAAATCATATGGATCCCAGCGGCACGACCCATTTGTGCCAACCGTACGATCGCATCTTCGACCTCGTTAGATGAAACCATCATTAAATCAGCTAATTCATCAACAATTGCCACAATATACGGCATTGACGGTAACGGTTGATCGGCATCCTGATCTTGTTGCTGTACCGCCTGATTATATTCAGTAATATTACGTTTACCACTTTGGGCAAATAACTCATAACGTCGCTCCATTTCGGCTACCACTTTATGCAGCGCCTGAGCGGCTTTTTTAGCATCAGAGACCACTGGCGTTAATAAATGCGGCACACCGTTATAAACTGATAGTTCAACCTTTTTCGGATCGATCATCATTAATTTAACTTCGTGTGGTTTAGCGCTCATTAAAATCCCCGTAATGATATCGTTGATCATGACCGACTTACCACTACCAGTCGCCCCAGCGATCAATAAATGCGGCATTTTACTAATATCGACCATGATCACATTGCCGGAAATATCACGACCAACAGGAATCGCTAAAATCTTGCCCGGATGTGGTGGTTGGGCTTCAAAAACATCGCGGAAAGAAACTGTTGCCACCGCTTTATTTGGTACTTCGATCCCAATCAATGATTTACCCGGGATCGGTGCTTCGATCCGCACATCTTTAGCAGCTAACGCTAACGCCAAATCATCGGTCAAGCTAACGATTTTACTAACTTTGACTCCGATTGCTGGCTTAATTTCATATTTGGTAACTGCTGGACCTAAATTAACATTTTTGACTTCAACATCAATGCCAAAACTGTCAAAAGTTTGCTTCAACTTTTGCGTATTTTCCTTGATCGTTGCATATTCAGCACTTTGATCAGTTGGCGGAATTGCTTGTAATAGGTCCGCACTCGGTAATTCATAATCTTGATCAGCTGCAGTTTCAGCAAACAAAGCCGGTGCTTCACTACCTGCTACAGCCGAACTTGCAGGTGCCGTAGCCAGTTGATCTAAATTCACTTTGGCCTGTGCCGACTGCATTTGCGTTGCCGCCACATTGATCGTTGGTGCATCTGCCGTGGTCGTGGCTTCATGTCCCGCCAGCGACTGCGGTAGATCTTTATCGGCTGGCGTCGTATTTTCTGGTGATTGTACTTTTGGCTTGGCCTTAGTCGACCGTGGCTTCAACCTTTGCACGCGTGGGCCTAATTCTTTACCGGCTTGCCATAAACCTTTGCTGCCGGCCCACAAATGCTGACCACTCCACTGAACTAAACGAACGATCCGTAACGCAGCATCGCGCACAACCGCAAAAGGAATGTTGAACAGCAGCAACAAGCCGCCGATCACGCCAAGTATAGTCAGTAAATAGGTACCAAACTGCCCGACTAAGAAGTAGCTAACACTATACCCTAAGGCGCCCAGCATACCGCCGCCAAGTACGGTGGTCACACTGGCACGCTGAAAATCTGCCACTAAGAACCGCCAAGTCACTGCCATAAATTGACTGTGCAATTCTAACTGGGCAAATATCACGGCATCCAAAAAACAAAGTAAACTGAAGTAAGTTAACAAAACACCTGCTACTCGTTTACCAGTTAAGGTAGGACCATGACCGGCGACCAATAGGAATAAACCATACAGACCTAACGCTGCGGCTAGACCTGGAAAAGTATCGCCGACTAAAACGCGGAACACATTAGCTAATTGATTACCAATAAATCCCCATTTAAAAATCGCCAATAAACTGAGTAAAATAAAAATTAAACCAATTATATTAACTGTATAAGGTGAGCTTTTTTGAGCGGCTGTTTTTCGCCGTTTATTTGTGGTGGACGTGCGCTTTCGCCGTGGCTTTCTTCTAGTTGCCACTTAACACACCTACTTTCTTGAAAAGACTTCTCTATCCATTATACACAAACTTTTGTTTGCTTGGGTCGCAAGTTGATAAAAAAGCAAAAAGCCTTAGCTGATTTAATTAACCTCTAATCAACTAAAGCTTCCCCACTATTTCGTATCAGGTTCGATTTTCTCAAATGATGCGCTGTCCGCTGCTTCTTCGGGATGGAAATCTAGCTGGACGCCTTGATCCAAGGCTACCGCAGTCACTTGATAAGTTAACGTTTCAATATATTCTACCAGTGGCCGCGATAAACGCTGCATATCCTGCGCCGTTAAATCATCCGCCTGGCCATCAAAATCCAATATTTGGATGATTTGTGACATCTGACCGCTGACCGCAAAACCTTCCAACACAACTTCAAAAGGAACTGTGAATTGAAAGATCTTACCATTAGCCATCATCTCATTAGCCCCGTCACCAGTCGCTGTCACTTCATTAATATTGACTTGGACATCGGTTTTTGGCGCAGTCTCTGGCGCCGTTCGGTCATAGTGAAATTGTTCAACGACTACAGGTTCACGATTAGTTTTCATAGAATTACCTACTTTCTAGAGCAGCCCTAAAAGACGCTTAGTTTGCGATACCAATCTGCCGTATTCTTTATGGCAAGCGAGTTCGCGCTATATTAATAGCATAAACGATAAACCCATACGACACAATTTTAACTCATAATAGTTTGCCAACTAATCTTGCTTACCCATTGCTGCTTTTAACGCTTGTGCCAGCGCACTTTCACCTGGCTCATCATCTTGATTGACTTTTTGTAATAAGCGTCGTTCTTCACCTTTATTCATGCGCTTTTTACTTTTAACGTCGCCCACTTTTTCAGTGATGTTACAGTGTGTACATTTGAAATAGTCGCCCTTTTCACCAGATAACATAACCATTTTTTTATGGCATTGTGGGCAACGATGATTCGTTACTTTCGGATCGCGGCGGCGATAATAGTCACAATTTTGGTTGCTGCACACTAATAAGACGCCATTACGCGTTGATTTTTCGCGTAACTTCGCCCCACAAGTTGGGCAAACTTTCATCGTCAAATTAAAGTCTTTATAATCAGCAGAACTACGCTTAACTTCCTTGACCAAATCAGTTGTGGCCTGGCGTATCTGTTGAATGAAATCGCGTTTTTGCAATTTACCTTGCGCAATTTGTTCCAACTGCTGTTCCCACTTGGCAGTTAAATCAGGCGTGGTCAGCCGTGGATTGACTAATTTAAGCAGCTGTTGGCCTTTAGGCGTCACTGCTAAATGAGTGCCCACACGTTCCATCAAGCCGGAGTTAACTAACTTTTCGATGATCTCGGCGCGCGTCGCTGGCGTACCTAAACCCTTTTTCTCCATCTGTACTAACAAATTGGCTTCACTTAACGGTTTCGGAGCTTGGGTCAGTTGCTTATTAAGCGCAACATTGCCTTTAAGTTGGGTCCCAGATTTTAGCGGGATCACGGTGGTCGTTGCTAGATCCAGCTTAAAACCAGCTTGGATCACTTGGGTCTGCTTCAACACAAAATCGCCACTTAATTGATACGTAAATTGAGTTTCAATATAATCCGGTAAAAACAAACCAATAAAACGACCAAGGATCATATCGTAAATTTTCTTTTCATCGTTGGAGAAAAGTTCTGGTTGTGGCATCTGCTCAGTTGGAATCAAACCATAATGATCGGTAACTTTAGCATCATTGAAGACTTGTTTTTGTATCACTGGTGCTTTTTTTCCAGCTAATGGTTTAGCTAACGGCTCGTATCGACTGACCGCCGCTAAGCGTTCCGTCATGGTTGCCTGCAGATCGCTAGTTAAATACTTGGAATCCGTTCGCGGATAGGTGACTACCTTGTAACGCTCATACAAAGTCTGCAATAAGCTTAGTGTCTTCTTAGCAGAAAATTGATAGCGTTGGTTGGCGTCTTTTTGTAGCTCAGTCAAATCATAAGGTAACGGTGCTTTTTGGTGTTTACTTTTTTCTTTGACCGTCATGATCTGATAACTGTCAGCCTGCAATTGTTTCCGCTGTTGCTGCGCGGCAGCTAGCGCTAAATGTGGGTTGCCGTTGAGTTGGGCTTCGCCGTGCTTAGTTTGTAAACTCAACGTATAATAAGTCTCCGGCACAAAATGGCTGATTTTCTCCGCTTGAGCCGCAACTAAGCCTAAGGTTGGCGTCTGCACCCGGCCAGCAGATAAACTATCATTATATTTCACCGTCAAAGCGCGGGTCACATTTAAGCCGACCAACCAGTCTGCGGTTGCCCGTGCTTGCGCTGCAGCATACAGATCGTCATAATCCTTGCTTGGGCGCAAATGGGCAAAACCATCGCGAACGGCCTTATCGGTTTGTGACGAGATCCATAAACGCTTAACTGGCTTGTCAAAGTGTAAATAATCTAAAATCCAGCGCGCAACTAATTCACCTTCACGTCCAGCATCAGTGGCAATCACTGCACTACCGATATCTTGTCGTTTCGCCAACTCGCCAATTGCTTTTAGTTGCGCCCGTGTTTTCGGCAGCGGCTTAATCTGCATTTTATCAGGCAATAACGGCAATGTATCTAATGACCACTCCTGCCATTCGGACTTGTAATCTTCCGGCATTTTCAGGGTCAATAAATGACCTAGTGACCAGGTCACAATATAATCACCACCACTATAATAGTGGCGGCTTTTTTGTGTTGCTTGTAGTACCCGCGCCAATGATTCCGCAACGCTCGGTTTTTCCGCAATAACTAATGTCTTCATTTAAACCTCTATTCAAAATTAACTGCTGACTACAATTGTCGCTAACTCAAAATTAGCGGCTTACTTCAATTTATCATGTTCATAACGATGGGCCCGTTCCAAGCCAGTAAAAGCTTGCTGACGCAAAGCTTCATAAATAATAATGGCTGCTGAATTCGATAAGTTTAAGGCGCGGACGTTTTCGGTCATCGGGATCCGCAATGCTTTTTCTGGATTTGCACGCATAAAGGGCTCCGGTAAGCCGGTCGTTTCCTTGCCAAACAAAAAATAATGATCGATAGCGGTGTCCGTATAGTCAATGTCCGTGTAAGCTTTCGAGGAAAACTTGCTGATCAAATATAGACGTGCATCAGCTGGTAATGATTCGATAAAAGCATCTAAGCTTTCATGATACGTGATATCCACGCGTTCCCAATAATCAAGTCCTGCACGCTTCATGTGCTTATCATCAGTAGAAAAGCCCAGTGGTTCGATCAAATGTAAATGTGTGTCCGTGGCCGCACAAGTCCGAGCAATGTTGCCGGTATTAGCTGGCATTAGTGGTTCATAAAGTGCAATATGATTCGTCAATTTCGTTACTTCCTTATTCTAGATTCCGTAGCCTCTATTATAACGATAGCATGACCTATTTTTCAAACTAATCGACTAATTTAGATTTGTTTAAGCTAAATCGATCAGTAAAATGCCACTTTAAAATTTAGCTACCGTGTAAAAAAAGATTTTCGTGCTTGAACCCAACAAAAAATCAGCTGCTTGTCAGCAACTGATCATTAGAATTTATTTTACTTTACGCACCCGATGTTTAGTCAATAAATAATCAAATAACGCTAAATTAAAATTAACCAAACTTAACCCGAGTAATAGCCGCTTATGTCTTAGCTCATGTTTACTTGCCATTTTAATTCCTCCTATATGATCAGATTATTGTTTTCAACTCATTAAATCAACGAAAAACCGCCATCAACGGTCAATACTTGCCCAGTAATATAAGTATTTTGCATCAAATATAAATAAGCGCTCGCAACCTCATCTGTTGTGGCTACTCGTCGCAGCGGGATTTGTTGTTCAGTTTGTGCTTGGCTTTGCTGTAACTGATCAGCCGACAGATCGCGCCACAAACCAGTGGGCGTCCAGGTTGGCGCTACTGCATTAGCACGTTGGTGTGGCGCCAGCTCTATAGCCAAGCCTTGGACCAACGTTTGAATTGCTTGGTTGCCGACGATCGCACCAGAGGCATCATGGGGATGACCACCAGCGCCAGCGGTAAAAATCAAGCTACCGTTGGCTGCTAAATGTGGTGCTGCCTGTTGGGCGATCATCACATTAGTGAAAAACTTAGTTTCGACTGCGGCCCGGATCTTTTCTAGTGGCGTATCTAAAAAGCCACCACTCAACGCACCACCAACCATGGAAACAATGTGATCCACAGGGCCAACTTGGGTCAAATAAGTTGCTAATGCCGTTTCATCGCGAACGTCAAAAATTTGTCCAGCCACACGACCAACTGCCATTAAGCGGCCTAACGCTTGCTGAAAGTGTTCTGGGTCACGACCCACGATCATCACTTGAGCATCCTGTTGCAATGCCTGTCGTGCTATCGCTTCGCCAAATCCGGAAGTACCGCCCAACACTAAAATTCGTTTATTCTGTAAAGTCTGCATCGACATCATCCTTCATTCTAGATAACAAAAAAATAGTACACCTTTAGAATACCATGATATCAAAAGCCCTTGAAAGCTTTTCTATATTGGTTACGTTGATTTTTAAAATTCAATTTAGCTATTTACTGACACCGCTAGCCGTTCACAGCCTGTAAGTGCTGACCCGCTTTTTCATCACCGATCGGCCGCTAATAATTTCTGGAAATCAACCACCCTATTTTCATTTTAACACGATCTAGATAGCGCTTGCATATCATTCGTCAGCATTCGCTTAACTTGCTATGCTAGACCTAAGGAGGTGCAAGTTTATGCTACGTGATTATTTAATGTCTGCTGCTATTTTTAGCCTATTTAGTTTCATCTGGTTCGGCTGGGCACAAGAAACGCTAACCGGAAAATGGCGCTTGCCGGTAGCTATAATTAGTGTCCTTGCTGCCTTAACAGCCGGCTACTGCGGTTATCTTAGTTATCGCTATTGGCACAGTGCAACGATGCTAATGACTCAGAGCAACTATCGCTGGTATCTTATTTTCGTTGTCATTGAATTTATTTTAGCCGGTGGTGGCGCGTTGCTTCTATACAAACGTCAACGATCGGCAAACATTGCCCCTTGGATCAGTTTAGTTATCGGCAGCCACTTCATTGTGCTTGAATTTATTTTTCGTGACCCCAGTCTCTACATTCTAGCTGGGTTAATGATTAGCATTAGTCTCTATACCTTGCTACACCGGATGCCCGCTAAAAGTGTGCTTGTCGGTGTCAGTAATGGCGTTATTTTGTTGAGTTTTGCTATATACAACCTCAGCCGTTTCTGGCTGTATTAAAAAAGTCAGTCGACTGTTGCCGACTGACTTCATCTATTACTTACCTGCACGCTTCAAGTAAGTTCCTTTTTGCGTATTGATTTCTAGCTTTTCACCAGCACTGATAAAATCAGGCACGGTGACAACTAAGCCAGTTTCCATTGTTGCTGGTTTGCCGCCGCTTGCTGCTGTGGCACCTTTGATCGATGGTTGAGTTTCAGCAACCGTTAATACCACTGTTGTTGGCAAGGTTAAACCGATCACTTCAGTTTGGAAGAATTCGATTTTAACTTGCATATTTTCTAATAAATACTTCATTTCTGGTTTGATCGAGTCAGTTGGTAATTCATATTGTTCATAACTAGCCAGATCCATGAAAAATGCAGTATCATCTTGAGTATAAAGATATTGCGCATCCTTAGTTTCCAAAACTGCTTTTTCAACTTTTTCTTCTGGGCGCATTGTTGTTTCAACTGTTGAACCTGAACGAATATCATACAACTTCATGCGCATAACTGTGTTACCTTTACCGGGTTTATGATGATCAGCTGATAAAACCTTGATCAACTTACCATTTTGTTCAAAAGTCATACCGGCTTTTAAATTAATTGCTTCAACCATGTGTGTACACTCCTCCATATAATAAAATCTATTCGTTTCTTATTTTACCACGTCCGCCCTTATTACCAAATTAATTTTCGAATTTTAACAAAATAGCCACCAAATTGGTGACTATTTTTAGTAACGTTTAAATCAATAAAATTTATTTACTATATTAAGTATGTTACACCGCTTAGTAGAATTGGTGTGGGCGATCGTAATAATAGCCTTGCCGTAAGTTTACCGCTAAGTTATCTGCCAGAGTTAAATCTGCATTAGTTTCAATACCTTCTAACACAAAATCTTTGGCTTCAGCCAGGACCAAGCGTTGCCAAAAAACAAGCTGCTCGTCGCTACGCTGAGCTACAGTGGCAAAGTTTTGGAGCGCGAATTTCAATTCGAAAGCAAATGGCAACAGCGGGTTTAAATAGATCAATTGATTTTTGCCGCTCCCCACATCATCTAAGCTTAGCTGCAAACCATTGCTTGTAAGATAACGTGCAGCATTGACTAAGTCTGTTTCAGAAATCAGCACACCGTTATCCCGCTCAGTTAGTTCAACGATCAGTTTATGTTGTGGAAAACGCTGTTGAACCGCGATCAAAGCTTGCAACATTGGCCGATCAATAAACTGATCATGATCAAGATTGACCATTACTTTAGTTTGAGTTGGTAAATGTAGCATTGCTTCAGTCACTAAATCAGCAAACAATTGTGGTGTAAGTATGCTAAAGTCTGCTGGCACACGCCATTGACCGACCGCTTGCTCACGCAACAATAATTCATAACCCACCACTAGATCACGTTGTTTGTCATAACAACCTTGGCAAAACAAACGATACTTGGCAACTTGTAAATTCTCCACATTGATCACCCATTCGTTCTCTTTTTATCCACTGAAAGTTGTATAACCCGCAACACAGCTAATTTAAGTTGTTCATTTTTATTTTTGTCAGACACATTATGGTTATACATCAATTATATTAATAATTTTTTATCTTTTATTATAATAATGACTACAACAATAAATTACATATATTTTGTACTATTTGAGATAAAAAATACAGAACATTGAGACCTGAAACTTTTCAGATATAAAAAAGTGCTCATTCAACATAGAATGGCTCTATACTTTTTCCTGTTGATAGATTGACCAACGTGGTAATCTATTAACAGGATTTTTGTGTAAAATAAAAAAAGCCCACAGGCCCCATACACAAATTTCACCCACTACAGCGTCATTTGAAAGGATATGAAGACCCATGAACTC